>NZ_JBNRIK010000008.1:0-23754 GCF_053557975.1 Pseudomonas sp. XP2 | reverse complement strand
CCCGCTCCCACAATTACTGCACAGTGCTTAGCCTGTGCACTATACCTGTGGGAGCGGGCGTGCCCGCGAAGAGGCCCTAAAAACCAACACACATCTACCCATGTCCAGCCACCTCCACAGCCACCACCTAAGCACCCGCTTCAAGGCCCTCGACCAGTTCCTGATCGAGCACCAACAGCTGTGGAAACCCCGCCCCTTCACCACCCTGCAACTGGCCTGGGAAACCACCCACCCCCAGCTTGCCGCCCACCTGCGCCAATGCTCCCTGGCAGACGCCGAAGCCGACAGCGCCGCTGACCGCTTGCCCGCGCCCTTCCCACAACTGGCCGAACAAGCCCAAAAGCTCGCCGCCCTCGGCAGCCTCCCTCAAACCGACCTGCCACCTGCCGCCCACCGCCTGGACGTCGCCGTCCCCGGCCGCAAATGGCAGCAGATCGAAGCCTTCGCCAGCCACCTGACCTTCCACCACCAGGCTCAACACTGGCTGGACTGGTGCTCCGGCAAAGGCCACCTCGGCCGTCGCCTGCTGCAACCCGGCCAGCAGTTGACCTGCCTGGAATACGACGCCGAACTGGTTGCCGCCGGCCAGGCACTGAGCGCCCACCATCACTTGCCAGCACAGCACGTACACCAGGATGTGATGGCCAGCGACAGCGCCCGCCACCTGGCCGGCGACAAAAGCGTGGTCGCCCTGCATGCCTGTGGCGACCTGCACGTCCGCCTGATGCAACTGGCCAGCCAGCAAGGCTGCCGGCAACTCGCCGTAGCCCCCTGCTGCTACAACCGCATCGCGGCGCCGCACTACCAGGCGTTATCCACAGCCGCGAAAGCATCGAGCCTGCAGCTGTCGCTGGACGACCTGGGCCTGCCCCTGAGCGAAACCGTCACTGCCGGCGCCCGCGTGCGGCGCCAGCGCGACACCTCGATGGCCCGCCGCCTGGGCTTCGACCTGCTGCAACGCCAGCAGCGCCAGACCGGCGAATACCTGCCAACGCCGTCGCTGCCGGTCGCCTGGCTGGAAAAGCCCTACGAGCAGTACTGCCGCGACCTGGCCGATCTCAAACAACTGCCCTTGAACGGCAACCCGGACTGGGCCGCCCTGGAAGCAGCCGGGTGGCAACGACTGGCCGAGGTACGCAACCTGGAGCGCGTACGTAACCTGTTCCGCCGGCTGCTGGAATTGTGGCTGGTGCTTGATCGCGCCCTGTTCCTCGAAGAACAAGGCTATGAGGTACGCCTGGGCCTGTTCTGCGATTACCCGCTGACCCCGCGCAACCTGCTGATACTCGCGGAACGTGACCTTTAGCCGCAGCACAACCTGTGGATAAGTCTGTGAACAAGCTTTTGATTACCTGTTGGATCCAAGCGCTATTTCAAGGGTTTGGCTTATTCCTGGTCGCAGCTGCAGGCCAGTAAAAACAGGCATTTGCGCAAAGACCAGCGGCGTAGCGATGCGGCATGCCTTTCGCGCAAGCCGCCAATGCCACTTGTGCATAAACATTTCTTATGGTTGGCGCAAGCGGCTTTTGTGGAAGCGGCCTTGTGCCGCGAAAGGGCTGCAAAGCAGCCCCTCTCAAAGTCTCAGTGCGCCTTACCTTTGGCGATCTCGATATCGTTCATCAGCGCCTTGGCCATGTCGCACAGGTAATCGGCAGCCCCCAGGAATTTATGGTCGTCCTCCATATCCCCCTCGCGCACCAGGTGCTTGATGTAGCCCATCAGGATCGAGACATGCTCATAAGCTGCATCCACCGGGACACCGGGCTCTACGCGCAGCAGATTGAGGGAAGGGTTACCAGCTGCGAGGAAGGTTTCCACGCCTGCGGTGGTGATTGGTTTGGGGGTGTCGTCTGGCGGAAGGGTTTTCAATTTTTCGAACTCCTATATTCCTCAAGGAGTTGCAGCATTCATTCTTTCTCACCGGAACAAATGGCGGCAACCGTGCACGGGGTGAGAAACCGAGTGAATATAGGAAGCCTCGGCCAGACCGAAATCTGCCCGCGCACGGTCGCCATTACGCAGCCGCTAAATTCGTAGTCGGGTTCTCACACCCGGTCGCCTGAGCGACCCGCAAACGGTATCTGTGAGCCATTTCCCCGACAACAGCGATACTTCGGCAGCGCGCGTAGGATACTTCCGAACCCTCCAAACCCTGAAGCTTTTGGCCTCTTGGTTCAGAATTTTCATACAGCTTATGGCCTCTTCGCGGGCACGCCCGCTCCCACAATCACTGCACCACTTTCAAGGCAGTCACTAAACCTGTGGGAGCGGGCATGCCCGCGAAGAGGCCATGCCAGACAACACAAGGCTAATGCTCACCCGCCGTAACGGTGTATCATCCGCCCCCCAAATCATTAAAAAGTGACGTCGCGCGCTGCCCGCCAGCCCCGCGGCCGTCTGGCGTTGCGCCAGAACCGACAATGGACCAACGGACCCGACCATCGTGACCCGAGCCAAATCCTTCGCTTTGTTGACCCTTGCCCTGGCCATCACCGGCTGCGCCAGCGGCACCTCGCCTCACCACAACAGCAACCTGGGCTGGAACCACCCCGGCATGCAACTGGGCGGCGACAACGGCCTGCCCCTGCGCACCGAAAGCCCCTGCCGCAAGCGCGGCTGCGACAACGATAAGCTGTTCTTCAACCCGGGCAAAAGCGAGCCAAGCGTCAACACCATCCACCGCGGCTGGTAGGAAAATTCTCCTTTTGGGCCGGTGACTTAGGTCTTTTGCGAACATTCGCAAGGAAGTGGTTTACAGGCGCCAAACGATCGTTATAATGACGCCCCATTGCCGGTATAGCTCAGATGGTAGAGCAACTGACTTGTAATCAGTAGGTCCCGGGTTCGATTCCTGGTGCCGGCACCATACGCAGTATCAAAAAAGGCTCACCGAAAGGTGGGCCTTTTTTGTTTCCACCCCCGCAGTCCCGCCCCCCACTCTTGCCCCAGCCAGCGTCGTGTTCTTACAAATCACCCAAAGCCACCACGATCAGTGTAGGAGCTGGCTTGCCTGCGATGGGCTGCGCAGCAGCCCCACCAACCCCAAGCAGATGCAATTCTCTGATCACCAACACAGCTCAAAAACAGACACACCCTCCAACAGAAACGCTTTGACTGACCAACCAATCACCGCTACGATTTATCGCAAATTTTAGATATTTCTGCTGAGGCAAGCCAATGGCGCTTCAATTCCACGAAAGCCCTTTCCACGCCACCCACGACGCAGAAACCGCCAGCAAAATGGCCTTGAAGATGGACTTGTCCATTTTCATCACTGACTGCATCAAAAAAATGGGCCTCAAACAGCATGATGCCGCAGCCAAGCTGAACGTAACCCAATCCCGCATATCCGAGCTTGCAAACGGCAAGATCGAGAAATTCACCTTGGACGCCATGATGGACATGCTGGACAAGCTCGGCTTTTGCACCAGCCTGACCCTGCCCTCGAACGATGCCGGTTCACCTCCCCAGATCGTTATCACCCAATCGCCTGGCACTTAAACCCTGTACCCCATTTTTCTCAGTTCTTGCTTCAACTCCTTCATCCGCTCTTCAGCGACCTGCATCGCGTGCCGGTCGGACCTGTTAGTCGTTTTTACGAACGAATGCAACACCACGACCATGTCTGCAAATTTGGCCACATACACGCATCCGAATGCAGGGCTTCCGTTGATGATGAGCTCCATCGCATCCGACCCCAACGATTCCGTCAGCGACTTGATCGGCCGATCAGGGCCTGGCCATTCGTAGTATCTGAGAACCCTCCCAACACTTGCGCAGCGCTTGACGGGGTGCCCTTTTTCACAAGGGGTACGAAGAGGGCCGGGGACGTTCACGCTGTACCCTTATCGCCGCAAGCACTGGCTTTGCTTGAGCAGACCCAGGCGATCCCCGGCAAATTGGACCTGGTGCTCGCTGGCGATGCCAAACCGTGGAAACCGCTGTCCGAGAACACGGTGAATACTGCGCTCAGGACGATGGGCTACGACACCAAGGTGGATATCTGCGGCCACGGGTTCCGAGGCATGGCGTGCAGTGCGCTGGTCGAGTCCGGGCTGTGGTCGGAGACGGCAATCGAACGGCAGATGAGCCATAAGGAGCGCAACAACGTGCGCGCAGCCTATACCCACAAGGCCGAGTTCCTCGAAGAGCGCCGGATGATCATGACATGGTGGAGCCGGTTTCTGAAGGCGAACCACGATGACCATCCTCTCTCGCCCAAAGGGCGCCTTCGGCTGGTTCACTTACACCACTTACTGGGACACGATCCTCTCTCACACCTTATCGCCCCCCACTCCAGATACGGGGCGGCCTGACCGAGCCCGCATTCCGACAGGTTTAGCCCGCAGGCGTGGCGGGGGGTGGGGGACGATTGCGCGCGTCAGCGACAGGTTAGCCAGGGGCAAAAAGGTGCAATATCGTGTGATTTTGCTATCATCGCGAGGTCGAAGGTTCACCCGCGATTAAAGGAGGGGACATGACTGATACTATCCAGAATCTTTACAGTGCCCTCAGAGCACATGGCCTTCCGAAGACGGCTGTGCGAGCTGTTCTGCCACCCTGGTGGGAAGATGCTATTGCGGATACTCCTGCAGGACTTCAACAAGCCAAGCTGATTGTGGCCAAAGCACTCAATCTCAAGATAAAACCTCTGATCGAAGAGCCGCCTCGCGTCGAGTTCGATTTGCCGGAGATGCGTCGCTTCAAGTTGGTCAAGGGAACGACAGAGGATGACGTGCAGCTTGCCGTCGCCCTGGCACGTAGTGCTAGCAAGCTCGTTCTCTCCGCCTATGACCATGAATTTGTACGTCCAGGATCGGCTGCGGAGGTGCGTCAGCAGATCCTTGCGAGTGGCAAGCCTTGGGTAGATCTCGAAGGCCTGCTCAATTATTGCTGGCAAGCAGGCATTCCAGTTGTTCATCTGGCTTCCTCTTTGATGAAGCGAAAGATGGACGGTATCGCGATGGCCACTCGTGGTCGTCCGACAATCGTCTTGTCCTCACGTAAGGCTTGCGGCTACCTGCTGTTCCACCTGGCGCACGAACTGGGTCACGTTGCCCTCGGCCATCTGGATCCCAATGGGGCCATCGTTGACAACAGCATCCAAGAAGATGCCAACGGCAAAGACGATGCGGAACGAGCTGCAGACGACTATGCATTAGAACTGCTCACAGGTAATCAGCCGCGGCTTACTCTCACTGGTTTCTATAAAGCACCAGTACTTGCCCATATGGCAATAGAGTATGGCAAACAGCACTCGATTGATCCAACCCACGTGGTATTGAATAGCGCGCACAATGGCAATTTTTGGGCGCTATGCACCGCCACTCTAAAAGTGATGAGCGGGGACAGAAAAGATCAAGATTTAGTTAACCGATTACTGCTAGACAACGTAAAAGACGAACTCAAGGAAGATAGCCTTTCATTGCTAGGGACTTTAGTTGGTCTATAATGATTCTACTGTCGGATAATGATCTTGTTGTAAAACTTGCTCAATGCGACCTTATTGGAGAAGCGCTGGGATTACTGCGATCCAGCGCAAAAGACTGCTCTGTCTTGAACACCATAAGGTATAGCCTTCGGCTGAATGATCCCGAGAAAGCTATTGCCCGATACGTGGGAAGCGTTCAGGCGTATGAGCGAATCAACGAGCTGCTTGATTCCTGCCAGGTGCTTCCTGAAGCTCCGATTGATTTTGATTTACTTGATCACTTGAATGAAATCCCAGAAATCGATCCGGGTGAGCAGGCACTATTCATGCATGCTAAGGACCATCATGCAAGAGTAATCGATTACCGTATTCTCACTGGGGACAAGCGAGCCTTACGCGCCATTTGCAATTACGATAAGCTCGAGAATTTCGAGTTTTTAAGAACGAAAGTTACTTGCCTAGAGTCTTGCATGATCGGCTTGGTTGACAACTACGGGTTCGGTCATATCAATCAAAAAATTTGTGCTGCAAAAGCGCAGGTAGTCGAATCTAAGTATGACCAAGTGCTTCGTGCTGCATTTGGGGCTGGTAGAAGCCAAGAACACTGTGTGGAGTGCCTTCAGAGCTACTCCAACGATATCCGCTGGCTTCTGTAAATTTTGGTGAGATTCCGGCGCCGTTTGAGTTACCCCCGTGCGGGTATCTCAAAGGGTGCGAATCGCACCACCTCCTCGCCTAACCAGTCATTGACCTGGGCCAAACGTGTCTGGACCGGCTCCAGTTCGTTCATCACCCAGATCTCCGTCGCTTCCTTGATCGAGCCGAATCCGCCCCCCCATGGCCTGGCCCAACATGTTGTCGCGCTTCTCCAGGTACAGGTTCCCGCACACCCCCAGTCCATGACTATCTGCTCGAACGCCTGGCGGCTCAACAACCGATGGGGGATGAAGCTACGCACCAGCATGTTGCGCTTGAACGTCAGCACCGACTGCAGGTAGACGCTGGCCTTTGCCGACCGGGCCAGCCCGTCTAGATTGACCGGCAGCTCATACCACCGCCCGTTCGACCAGCACTCCAGGTAATCCAGGATCTCGCGACCATCCAGCACCGGTACCGGCTCGCCGAATGTGAACGCCATCGACTCCCCGCCGGCCCCTTTAACCAACAGCTCGTCCTCGCGGGCCGGCTGCGCCAGTGGGCCGCCGCGCTGGCGGTGCTTGATCGGCTTGCTCATGAGTAGATCTCCATGAAGCTGGTGTTGGCCGTGGTCTGGCCCTCCAGCGGCTCGTCTTGCCGTGCGTGAAAGAGTGCCCACCCCAAGTCGGCGTGGCCGGTGGTCTCGTTGCGACCGGCGGTGTAGGTGAACTGCCGCCCACCAGCGGTGATGGGCTTGCAAATGGCCATGAGCGATTGGGCGACGTCCGTCCAGCCGGCGTCGAACTCCAAGCGGGCCTTGCTGATCACGTCCACGGCCTTCATCACCAGGCGCGTCTTAACCTCGGTGCTGTAGGAAAACGTTCGCAAGCCGGGGAAGAACTGGCGCACAAGCTGGGCTAGAGCCGCGCCCATGCCCGTGGTATCGATGCCGATGTAGGTCACCCAGTAGCGCTGGGTCACCTTGCGGATGGTGTCGCCCTGGGCGTCGAAGTCCATCCCGCGGAACTGGTGCCGTTCGAGGATGCGGAACTTACCGCCAGGTACCAGTGGCGGCGCCACCACGACCAGGCCCGCGCTATCGGTGGTCTCGGCCGGGTCATAACCGACCCAGAGCTGCAGGTCGGCGAACGGCCTGGCCGCGAAGGGCTTGTACTCGTCCCACACCGTCTAGCTGTCAACTATGCACGGCTGCAGCATGGCCAGCGGGAGATGCTGGCACCCTCGTCGACGAACTCGCAATCAGCAGGTTCTGGAAGGACTCGGCGTCCTAATCGATGCGCAGGTCGTCCAGGTCGAACAGGTCACAGCCCCGCGCTTCGGCGTCGAGAATCGTCACGATCTGGTGCCTCAGCGCCTCGGTGGATTGGAGTGGATAAGCATGTGGGGGATGCGTTGGCGTTTGAGGCGCAGGTCAACGACCATTTGCAGGTGACCTCTGAGTCTCGTAATCTCACATTGATATTACCGAAACGGAAGTCAACCTGTGATCACGCTGAAAACCGCCATCATCCACAGTTTTAAGAAAATTGTTCATACAGATCTCGTTTCTGATGTAGTGAAAAAGGACGTTGTCCTCGACACACAAAACCCAGCGCTGGAGTCACTCGTCGAAGGTATCAACGGCCTGATTGGTAAAGAAGGGAACAGCGTGGTCTACGGACAATTTGCAGACGACGGTCGCCAAGGTCCATTTCCCGATCGGTTTTGCACCTTCGTCGATGTTAGTGATGATGAGGCTGAATTCGTCGCTTTAACCCATCTTGCCATGGATCAGCTGGTCGAGCAGGCGAGGGACCAAACCTTGGCTACCGGCGGTCACATTCTTTGCGCCCAGTACACATCAGGAGCGTCTGACTTCTTTCTGGTCGCCAGCATCAAGCAGCGTGGAGGCATTCAACTAGATGAGAACTATGTGCCCAAAGCTATTCAGGAAGTCGACCTTAAAACGGTTCAACAGGCAGCCAGGATCAATCTGGTGAAGTTCGCGGCGGTCAATGCGGCCGCCGTGCCTGTAACCGAAGAAAACGCAGTTGTGGATGCTGCGGACGCAGAAGAGGTTGATATGACCTATCTGTGCTTCATCAGCCGCGGCCGGGACAGTCAAGCGTCCGATTATTTTATCTCCGCACTGGGATGCGCCAAAGGCGTGGCTTCCGGGCGTGCCACCAAGAATGCCATTGATTACGTTAGCCGTTTTTTCCGTAACAAGAAAGAGCTCAAGCCGTTTGCTTACAAAGCGAAAGAAGCGGTTGTCCGGTACTTGCAGGACCGACTGATGGATGGAAAATCCGCTCGCTTAGATGCGATCTGCCACGCGGCAACTCAGCATATTCCGCCTGATCTAGTCGATGAAATTGCAGGACTGAAAGGCTATCTCAACGACGAAAAGCATCGAGTTCCTGAGGACTTCACTGTCAACGCCAAGTCGTTAAAGGAGAAGACTAGGATCAAAGGCGAAGCCACGAGCTGGTCGCTTCAATTCGAACGTGGTGCCTTGGGGAAGGAGGCAACGTCTGAGGTTTACTACGATGAGGGTCGTAAGAAGCTGACGCTGTCAAACATGAACCAGGAATTGGTCGATTTGATTGAAAAAGAGCTGCAGGCCAGGGTTGGGTAAACAATGTTTTCCAATGTCGTAGCCCTGTATCGGGCAATGGGGGCGCCAGCCATCGAAGATGGTGTGGTCTCCTATGAAGGACTGCCCACTGCCGACATCACTGCCGCGCTGCATGCATGCAAGGATCTGCAGCCCGAATTCGGAAAAATTCAGCACCATGAGGTAGTTGAGAATGATGCGGTTCAGATCGAATTCCGCTTACCTACGAATGAATTTGGTCGTTTTTACGCGAGTGTTAGCGAATTGGCTCGTAGCGGGTCACTGGGCAAAGGGCGGTTTCCGCAGAACGTGTACGTCGTTGACTTGGGTTGGGCAGATTTCGACGCTAGCGAACCAATACAAATCACAGAACTCCGACGAGTTTGTAGGCTAATTGAGCTTCTGGCGTTGCTTGCAATCGGAGTGGACAAGGAAAGTAGCCCTGATACCTACAATTTGTTCTTCGCTTTGCCTCCCGACGGCGTAAAACCGCCTAGGACGTTTTTGCTGCCGACACAGGTTGATGAACATATCCTTGGCCATGAGCTTAGGCATATAAGTTTGCTTGAGGAAATCCTCAATCGCAAAAATGAGAATAAGGCTCATCTCTCAGAACGCAAACTGATGATGCGGATTGCGATCGCCAGTATAATTGAGAAATTTGAAAGCGAGCCAAATCACTTCCTAGTTGTGGTTCGCGAATGGAATGAGGTCCTCACTACCTATCGGGCCAATTTACAAACTTACGTCTACAGTTTTTCATTCGAGAAGGCGCGACGCGAGTTGGCACAGGCGGAAATCGACTATGGAACCAAGCTCAGTGGCGTGCTGGGAGACATTGCCGGAAAAATGCTAGCGCTCCCGGTATCTTTTGCTGGCTGGGTTGCCCTAAAAAATAGTAATTCTGCATTTGAAGGCTTTGTTCTGGTACTTGGCTTGGCTATTGTTTCGCTGGTCTTACTCGCAATCTTGCACAATCAAACGCTCCAAACGGATCGGTTACTGCATAGTTTCAATGTTGTTTTTGACGACTTCAAAGACAAAATTAAAACCTATCCACCCAAACTACAGGGCCTACTCAGAATTACAATCGAGCAAGTAGAAAAACAGGGTCGCACTTTACAGCGCACCTTTTTACTACTGAAGGGACTCGCACTATTGCCCGCGACCGGGGCAATGCTAGTGGCTCTCGTAAAATATTGGGATTCGCTTCTATGGTTTGTTGTGACCGCTATATCGTTGATTTTCGCCCCCCCTTCTATTGACCCGATATTTCTAAGCCCATAGCCAACTGAGATCGAAAATCTAGAAGCTCTAAAAAGAGAATGAATTTTCTTTCCGGAAAAATACTCACCCACTCAGCATTCTCTATAAACATATGCCCCTGTCGTAGCAAAAACTATCTGCTTCCAGGCCAGAAAACTAATCGTCATTCTAGGAGGTGAAAAATGGCATCTAAGCGCATTAGCATAACAGCAGAACTTTCAATAAGATTACTTTACGAGTCTGCATTCACCTGTTGCGTCTGTAGAAATCCTAAAGCACATGTTGAGATTCATCACATAGACCATAATCCATCCAATAACATAGAAACAAATCTTGTAGTGATCTGTAAGAATTGCCATTCAAAAGCTCACTCCACTAACTCCATGGCGCAAAACTTAACCCCTAAGCGACTGAAAGCAATTAAAAACTTCTGGCTATCAGAAGTAAAACATAATACATCTAAAGCAATGCTACCAAGTTCGAATATGGAGCAGGCTATGTGGACCTTCATAAATCACCAACGCCTGCCTGACGTTATGCGAGCCAAGGGAGTAAAATTCAACAGCAATAGATTAAACTATCTAGTCAACAAAGGTATGCTAGATGAAGATGGCTTGCTCATATTTGATCTACCACGCAATGAAAGTAAATTCTCTACCGTCTATGATAGATTTGAATGGGACGTCGCCATGAAAATCCACGACCTATATAGAGACGCAGTTGACCAACTAATTATAAAATCTAACCCGATAGAGCTTGGAGCAATATGGGGACGTAGAAATATAAAAAACCTTATTAAGGTTGGCGACATATGCTTTTGTTTACGAGGTTTCAATTTCAGCCGGGGGGAGATATCTCGCGGCGAGGAAGACCGCCTAGTTATAGCGCGCTCAAAAGGAATTGAAATAAGATTCATGGCGAACACTCGGCACATGTGGGGCAACTCTGCAATTCTTTCAAACTTCTCGGGCAGCTCATTTTCCGCCGTTCTTCTTCTTGTAAAAAATATTTTCGTTGAGGGAAAATACTTAATTATTGAGGGAACTCCGCTAGCAATGGGAGCAGGGTTCTTGGGTACGTCTTACAAAACCCCTCACAAATTAAAGTATGGCTGGAGTGGCGGCAGTATATTTTCAGGCGCTGCCGACTATGGTGACATTGAGGAGCCCGATGATATAGATTTTGACGACCTCTTTTAGCAACACACCCACCAAAACTTTCAATACAGTTAGAAAACACAAAAACTTCATATCTCAACTGCTCTAAATTTCGCTCTCTATCTATTTCAAGTGCCCCTTGCCAGCGCAAGCGGCGCGCGGGATATGGTCGATGCCGCACTGGAGCGCGCAACGTCTGCGACGTTTCTGGATTGGACAGTCCACTTAGCTTCCCAAGGTTTCTTTGTAGATGACGTTCATGCAGTCAGCGGTAGCCAACTCGTATGCATAGGTTTTCCCTTCCCGGGATGCCGGCTTAGCTAAGTCGGCTTCGCCCCCCCTTAACTCCCGAAGGATCCCGCGTTTGATTAGCATCTCTTTGAGAGCTGCAACTTGGCGATTAAGGCCGCGCATATGCCTACAACTGGGGCTGCTGGACGTACTGCTGCCAATGACAGATGTGATCCTGATGTGCGCCAACCCTGCCGTCGATGCAGGACGTCCGGGGTACTATCTACCGGGCCTCTCAGTCCCGAAGCTAGACATGATCGACAACTACACCGCGCTGTCAGCCATCGAGACTAACGTCCCAGCGTACGATGGCCTGCACCCGAACAGTCTCGGCTATTATTCATTGATGGCCAGAAATATCGTCAACTCCATAGAATCAGCATTGCATCGGCCCGCGTAAGCGGGCCTCTCATTTCACTTAAACATACCGATCAAGCACATACCATCAACTGGCTATAAGATGCTCAGATAACACTGGCCGCAAGAATTCCTTATCAAAGGTTCGATGCTTGAATACAGACAACGCATCTTTTTGCGTGCTATCCACAAAAGCAACTATCGCATGCGCAACCATCGAGCGCGCACGCTCATAGCAACCTTTCATCCAAGCATCGTCTTCAAGCAACTTGAAGATGCTATTTTTCCTCTTGGTAAATTCGTTGTTTCTGGCAGGTACACCCAAAGCAATATTGTCTATATGGGGCTTCTGCTCTCCATTTCCGAGTCTTGCCTCGGACATGATGATGCTGCTCATCGCGTGGAGGAACAGATAACCTCCTCGAGAAATTATGCTTCTAGATTCATCATCATAAGTATTAGTACGCAAATCCGAATTTTTAAGTGACCAAGCCTTTTGAGAGAGTTGTATAGCGAATTTATAAAAATCGTAATCAGCCAAATCACTGAATAGTGTATTGTATTTACCCGCACTATCAAAAAAGCTACCAGGATCATTAAGAGATATGATCGCTTCTTTGTTCGCCACCGTATTAACCACTTGCGCCATCTTTAAGAGACCAACAACCTTATTACCTGTATAACCTTGACGCTTATAATAATTCTGACGTCGCTCGTAATATATTCCAGCTTTGGCAAGATGCTTTTCTATGTTGCGCTGGATGTTATCATTAGCTTTAAGGCTTGCTGCCTTCACAGGATTCTGTGAGTTCGTAGCACTGATTATATCCGTCTGAACCTCTGGATCATCTGTATTTACAATCTTCACAAAGACTTTGAGATTCCTTGGCAACTCGCCTAGCTGTTCGAAAGCTGAATGTAGACAATGAATAGTTTGGCAACCATTAACAATTTGCGGATTGGTGATGGAGTACTGATTACTTCCTATTGCCGAAACAGACTCACCAATTATGGTTAGCCCATTATTCATCGCCCAAAATATATCAGTCTTAGCTCCATTTTTAGCCGTCTCAATTATAGAGCTGTTGATTGTGGTATCTTCTCCAAGAAAATAACGAACATTACCGTCTGTCAAATAGCTTTTGAAGTCGCCCTCTTCATCTAAGAGGGAGCGAACCAAATCGTTGCCATTAACAAATCCGCAGAACCCACTGGTGTCCACATCTCGTTCTTTGATTTCTAATGGCTGAGACACGAAATTAATTTCAATCAACTCATCGACAGACTCAGTAAGGTTTAAAATCTGCTGAGCACCAAGGTACATTACATCGAAAGGTATATTCAGCGAATTTTGCTTTAGATCTTCAGCAAGCTGAACAATTTTTTCCGAGATCTTTAATTCAGGAGCTATAGTAACATAGTAAACTTCGCAAGAGAACTTCGCCTTCGTTAAGCCACACCGCCTGAAAAGCTTTCTAATAAGATCCGCCTTGCGAATAAAGTCAGCATTAGCTCCAATTTGACTTAACTGCGCCAACTCCAATTCGAGATCAAAAATCTCTTCTATGCCTTCTTTTGTTTTTCTGAAACCATCGGTGGAGAAGCTATTTTCTTTTTTTACTTGGAAGAATTTAACTCTAACGTGACTCTCTTTATTCAAAGCGAGCTCTTCACTTGTTACTAAAACGCCGTTACAGAACACATAACAAAGATCAATCCCTTCATCGCCTCCTTCACCCAACATACCATCAATCAGATCCTCCAACTCTAGACCATTCAGATATTTCAGGTTAGCAAAAGAGGCCACCGCAATTTCAAACTCATTTTTATTTACAGTTTTAAGCTCCGGATTATCAATGAAAAGTTGATCAATGTGATCATCAACTAGAATTTTTAGACTCATCAGAATTACCTTCTCAGCATTAGTGGCTATTCGCTAGCATTGGATCCTAACCCCGCTCCTCGCTTTCCACCACCCCTGAAAAGCTCTTCCGCAAAAAAATGAGCCAGAAACACTTATCCCTCCCGCCGTGCGATAAACGCAAGATCGAGAAACTCCACCTTAGACGCAATAATCGACATGCTGGACAAGCTCGGCTTTCGCACCAGCCTGAACCTGCCCCCGAACGATGCCGCCTCACCACCCCAGATCGTGATTACCCAGACGCGAGCCAGATAAACCCGGTACCCTATTTCGTAAATTGTGCCCCGGCGGCAGTTGCCCGGAGATGAGTACTGCGAAGTTCAAGGCTTCCCCAAGCGCCGACCGATCTTTACCGGTCAAGCCAGAAGCAGGTCCCTGGATTACGTCGTGATCCTTGTCATTCACAATTCAGTCCAGATAGGATGAGATAAATTCTCAAACGCAATCCTATACCAACAAGAGGGCTGAAGTTGTCTACCCCGCCCGTGCCATCTGCAACGCAGGCTGATGTTCAGTCCCTCTACATCGACCACCACGCCTGGCTGGTGGACTGGCTGCGCAAACGCCTGCGCCAAGGGGATAAAGCCGCCGACCTGGCTCAGGATACGTTCGTCAATGTGCTGGGCAAACTTGACCGGATACAGGATGTGCGCCAGCCGCGTGCCTGGCTGAGTACCATTGCCCGCGCCCTGGTGATCGATCGTGCGCGCCGCGATCGTGTCGAAAGGGCCTACCGGGATGCAGTGGCCAACCTGCCAGAGCCGTTGATGCCATCCCCGGAAGCCCAGATGATCCTGCTTGAAACCTTGGCCAAGGTGGATGCCCTGCTCGACGGCTTGCCGCCCAAGGTGCGCACGGCCTTTCTGCTGTCGCGCCTGGAGGGGTTGGGCTACAAGGAAATCGCCGCGCAACTGGGGGTCAGCCTGAGGTCGGTGGAGAGCTACATGGCGAAAGCTATCCGCCATTGCTACTTCGCTACCTCATGAGCCGCGCACCGCGACCCGAGCTACCCGATGACGTGCTCGACCAGGCGATCATGTGGATGGTGCGCCTACAGTCTGGTTACGCGGACGAGCATGCCCTGCAGGGTTGCCTGGATTGGCGCAAGCTTCATCCTCTGCATGAAACCGCTTGGCAGGCGTTGCAGAACAACGAGTCTACCTTCCATAGCCTCGCCAGCCTGCCTGGTGTACCCGGCGGTGTCGCGCGTGACGCCCTTGAGCGCATGCAGCATCACCAGCTGGGTCGGCGGCGGCTGCTTCAGGTGCTGGGCACCGGCCTGGTCGTTGGCGCAACGGGGTGGCAAGGCCAGGAGCAGGTTCGGCGCTGGGCTGCCGACTACAGCACCCGCGTGGGCGAGCAACGAACAGTGATGCTTGCCGACGGTACACGGCTGCAGCTCAATACCAATAGCGCCGTCGATGTCTCATTTACCAGTAGCCAGCGCCTGATCAAGCTGTTGCAGGGTGAGATCTTCATCGAAACCGGCGCTGACGAAGGTTCGCCCGCCGGCCGGCGCAGCTTCTGGGTCCACACCGCCCAGGCACAATTGCAGGCGCTGGGTACGGCGTTTTCGGTGCGCCAGGAAGGTACGCGCACACGGCTGATGGTCGAACAGAGCAAGGTGCTTATCCATCAGCAGGCACGGCAGCAACTGGTGGCCGCAGGCGAGGAGTATTCGATCAGCGCCGAAGGTAGCCGCAAGCTCCAGCACAGCGAAATGGATGCGAGCGCCTGGACACGGGGCCAGCTGGTGGCACGCAGCCTGCCGTTGCAGACACTGATCGCGGAACTGGCACGCTATCAGCACGGCTGGCTTGGCTGCGCGCCACCGGTAGCGGGCTTGAAGGTATCCGGCGTTTTCCAGCTGGATGATATCGAGCAGGCACTGAATGCCCTCAGCGATTCAATGCCCGTCAGGGTTGAGCGTTTCACGCGGTTCTGGCGTCGCGTTGTTCCTCGCTCAGCATAAATTGCAAAAAGACGAGTTTGAGGCTGCGGGTTTTTTCGAGCACTTCGGCCAATAGGGAAAACACCCTGCCAAACGAATGGAGCTCGATTCACATGTCATCTGCGTTCTCACCTCGCCATATACCCAGGACCCGCCTTGCCGTAGCGCTGCGTGGCGTGTTGCTTGCCAGCGCTGCAAGCATTGCGCTGCCGATTTACGCGGTACATGCCGAACAGAGCGAAGTACGCCATTACAACCTGCCTGCAGGCACGTTGGAGCAATCGCTCAGTGCGTTTGCACAAGTTGCCGCCATCAACTTGCCCTTTGACCCTGCGCTGGTCCGTGGCAAGCATGCGACCGCACTGAGCGGCGACTACACCGTTCAGCAGGGCCTGGATGCGCTTCTGCAGGGCAACGGCCTTGTTGCCACCCAAGCGGCCAATGGCAACTGGGTACTCGACCCAGTGGCCACCACCGGCGGCGCGGCGCTGGAGCTGGGAAGCACGCTGGTCAGTGGCCAGGGCATGGGCGAGATGACCGAGAATACCGGCTCGTACACCACCGGTGCGGTGAGCGTGGGCTCCAAGAGCCCGACCAGCCTGCGCGAAACGCCACAGTCGGTGTCGGTGCTGTCCAGCCAGCTAATTGAAGACCGCAGTATCACCAGCCTGCAGGACGCGCTGAAAATGGCACCCGGGGTCACGGTGCAAAAAACCACCAGCGACACCTACGAGTTCTACTCGCGCGGCTTCAACATCGACAGCATCCAGATTGATGGCGCAGCGCCCATGGCACTGTCCTCAGTGGCTACCAGCTTCTACTCCCGCCGGTTGTACAACCTGGCTGAATTCGACCACATCGAGGTATTACGGGGATCGGGTGCGCTGTTCGGCGGTGTGGGCGACCCCGGTGGCGTCATCAACCTGGTGCGCAAGCGCCCGCTGTCGGACTTCCAGTTGAAGTTCGAAGCCGCCGCCGGCTCCTGGGACAACTATCGTTCGCAAGTCGACGTGACCGGCCCGCTCACCGACAGCGGCAATGTTCGCGGCCGCCTGGTGACGGCATACACCGACCGCCAATACTTCACGGATAAATTGGCCACGCAAAAACCCACGGTATACGGGGTGTTCGAGGTCGACCTGGGCCCGCAGACCATCTTCACCCTGGGTGGCATGTATGAAAGCACCCACTCCAACTCGTCGTTGGGGCTGCCACGCTATACGACGGGTAAAGACATCGGGCTGGCGCGCCACACCAACCTGGGGCAGAACTGGTCCTACATGGACAATATCTCCCAGGAGATCTTCACCAAGCTCGACCACTACTTCGATAACGACTGGAAGCTGAACGTCTCGTATACCAATACCCGCGACGCCGGCAAGGCGCTGGCGGCAGTATCGGGCAACGCCGTCAACCCGGTGACCTTGGCAGGCCCTGTGTGGCGCGCCAGCTATAACGTCTATTCCACCAGCCAGGACCTGCTAGACAGCAACCTTTCTGGCAGCTTCGATGCCTTTGGCCGCGAGCACCAGTTCGTGCTGGGCGCCGATTATCAGAAGGTCACCAGCCGCTGGCAGGGCTCTGGGGTGTTCACCGGCACCGGTGTCCCCATCGACGTGTTCGAGCCTGGTTACTGGAAGCCCACCACGATTTCATTACAGACCCCACGGGACTACAGCCCCAACACGCAAGAGCAGTACGGCCTGTATGGGCGCTTGACGCTGCAGGTGGCTGACCCGCTCAAGGTCATTCTGGGAGGCCGCGCGGCCCGTTACCACTTCGAGCAGGTGTATACCAATGCGGGTGTGGTGCAGAGCGACATCGACATGCGCGAACCGACGCGTTTCGTGCCTTACTTTGGCGCCATCTACGACCTTGACGAGCAGTGGTCGCTGTATGGCAGCTATTCGAAGATCTACAAGCCGCAGCAAAGCTACCTTCGCGGGCCGGTGGGCAGTAATGACGTGCTGGAGCCGCTGGAGGGCAAGACCTCCGAGGTGGGTATCAAGGGCGAACTGTTCGATGGCCGCTTGAACACCAGCCTTGCCGTGTTTTATACCAAGCGCAAGAACGGCGCGGTGCAGGATACCAACTTCCCGGCGGCCTCCGTGCTGTATGGCGGCAGTTGCTGCTATGTGAACCAGGGCGAGGTCGTCAGCAAAGGGATCGAGCTGGAAGCGACGGGCGAAATCCGCAAGGATTGGAACCTGATGGCCAGCTACGTGTACAACTACAACAAGAACGAGACTGACAGCACGGCCTTGAGCACCATCACGCCCAAGCATCAGTTCAAGGTGTGGACGACTTATCAACTGCCCGCAGAGCTTTCGGAATGGACCGTAGGCGGCGGCGTCGATCTGCAAAGCGCCACCTATGTCAGCGGTACCACGGTGCGCGTGGATGGCAATGGCAATGTGGTGGAGTCGAACATTCCGTTCGATTACAAGCAAAGTGGCTACGCGGTGTGGAACGCCCTGTTGAGGTACCGCGTGGATGACCACTGGACCGTATCGCTCAATGCCAACAACCTGTTCGACAAGACTTACTACCAAACAGTCTCCAGCGCGGCGAACGGCAACTTCTATGGGGACCCGCGTAATTACATGCTGACCCTGAGGGGGACGTTCTAGTCGTCTCGGTCGGCGGGTATGCACTGCACCTGGTAGGCCGTCGCAAAAGGCGAGTCAAATAAGAAAAGCGGGCCGCTTTGCGGCCCATCGCAGGCAAGCCAGCTCCCACAGTGATCGCGCCAGCCTTCAGGTTTTGTGCAAGACAGTTGCTGCCAATCTTCGCTGTCAAACCATCCCATGCATGAAGAACTCGACCGATACGCTGAAAAACTCAGCAAAGCCCTTTATCTGGGCAACCGCCAATGGATTGATGTCGGTCAACCGAGGGGCTGGGCCAGGGGTTTACGTTCAGGCCAGGTAGCCCTGAGGGAGGATGAGCATGGCCAAGAGATTCCCCACAAACCCCCGCCACCCCGAGCGTATCTGCTGGGGTTGCGACCTGTACTGCCCGGCCAAGGCACTAGCCTGTGGCAATGGCGCAGACCGGACCATGCATCCGGTGGAGCTGTTTGGCGAAGATTGGGATAGCTTCGAGGGCCATTTGGAGAAGCCGGTTGATGCAGGGCACGCGGCAGAGCCCAGCTGAGAGAGGGCCGCTTGGGAGCGGGGTACCCCCGAAACACCGTGGTGGATGGCACGGGCTTCGCCCGTGTTCGCGGGCGAGCCCGCTCCCACAGTGATCGCGCTCGCTTTCAGATGTTTTGCAATTCAGTTGCCCCGACAGATACTGCATAAACCTGAAGTCTGCGCGGTACCTGTGGGAGCGGGCGTGCCCGCGAAGAGTCCAACGCGGTGCATGGCACCGGCTTCGCCGGTGTTCGGGGCTAAAGCCGCTCCCACAGTGATCGCGCTAGCGCTTAGGTGTTATGCAAGACAGTTGCTCCCACAGGGACCGCGCGCAGACCTGTGGGAACGGTTGGTCAGAACGCGGTACTTACCGTCAACGACAGGTTACGCGGGTCGCCGTAGATCGCTCCGGCATAGAACCCGTATTGGGTGTAGTAGTGCTTGTCGAACAGGTTGTTGGCGTTGAGGCTGACGCTGGTTTCATCGGTCAGCTGGTACTTGGCCATGGCATTCCAGATGGCATAACCGGACCAGTTCACATCAGTGGCACCATTGCTCACACCATTGGTGGGCTGGCCAGCCGGGCTGGAAATGGCGCGGATGTTGGTTTGCGCGGTCACGCCGGCACCCACGGTCAGGCGGTCGAGCGGGCCGCTGAGGCGGTAGGTGGTCGAAGCCTTGAACAGGTGCGACGGGTCGCTGCGGCCGTCGCTGTCGACGCGACGGAAGTGCAGGTAGGTGTAGCCGGCATACACGTTCCAATTGGGCGTCAGCGCGCCTGCCACTTCCAGGTCGATACCGTCGGTTTCCACGCCAGAGCCCGCCTTGTAGGCGCTGGCCCCGGTCGGTGTGGTCAGGTCGCCGTCGAGCACGGCTTTGTTTTCCTGCTTGGTGCGGAAGTACGCCGCCGAGGCGTTCAGACGGCCATCGAACCACTCACCCTTGATACCTGTTTCGTAGCTTTGCCCACGAATCGGCTCGACCTTGCTGCCACTGCTGGTTTCAGAGGTTTGCGGGGTAAAGATGTCGGTGTAGCTGGCATACAACGAGTAATTGTCGTTGAGGTCATACACCGCGCCCAGGTAGGGGGTGACGATGCCGTTTTCTTCCTGGCTGCTGCGCTCGCCGGCCACGCTGCGGGTCACAGAAGAATAGTTGCTGGTGCGCACGCCAACGATCACCGACAGCGGGTCGGTGATGCTCAGGCGGGTGGCGGCGTACATGCCCTGCAGGCGGGTGGTGGTCTTGCTGTGAAGGCCGGTGCGCGAGGCGATGAGGTCGTAGTCGTCATCCACGCCATTGTGCCAGTCCGTGACCGGGAAGCCGTTATTGGCGCGGAACTGGCAACCCAGTGCAGGTGCGCTGGCCATGCCATCGCCGACCATGGTGCAGGTGTACTGGGGCGACCAGCCGACGGTGCGGCTGTCGTTGTAGCCGACCATGGCCTGGTGGGTGCGGCCGAACAGCTGGAACGGGCCCGACAGGTCGATCTGCGCCGACTGCTGGGTGGTGTCGCTGGAGCTGTGCAAACCGTTCAGCACCGCGCCGCTGCCGTCCTGGTCCCAATAGCCGCCGTAGCTGCCGCGCCCAGCCGAGTTCACCTTGGCAAGGCCGCGGTGGTTCAAGGCCTCGGTAGTCGCCTGGGCGGCTTTCAGGTCCAACGTCCAGTCGTTGTCGAAGCGGTGCTCGAGCGAGCCGAACGCCGTACGGGTGGTGTACTCGCCAAAGCTCCAGCTGGGCACCACGTTGGTGCTGCGCGGCAAGTCGGTCTTGCTGCCGTCGCGGTACCAGATCGGGATGTTCGCACCCCAGCCGCCGCCGACAACCTTGTTGTATTCATACTGGTAACCGGCGCCCAGTGTGGTGGCGTCGTCCAGGTCGAACGCGAAATTGGCCAACGCGGCGCGAGAGCGCTCGGACTGGTTGTCGCGGAAGGAGTTGGCGTCCTGCTGGGTCATCACGAAGCGCGAGCGCAGGCGGCCATCCTCGGAAAGGGGCAGATTCAGGTCAGCACCCAGGCGACGTTTGTCCCAGCTGCCGTAAGTGGCGTAGGCGCTGCCGCCGAACGTCTTGGTCGGTGCCTTGCGGATCAGGTTGACGGTGGCGGAGGGGTCGCCGGTGCCGCCCAGCAGGCCGTTGGCGCCGCGCACGATGTCGATGCGTTCGTACAGGTCCATGTTCAATGCATTGCCGCTGCCACTGAAATCGGACCCGCCCTGGGTCTGCAGGCCGTCGACCTTCCAGTTGCTGATCGAGTAACCACGGGCACGGTAGTCGGTACGCCCACCCACCTCGGATTTGTTGGCCGTTACCCCCGGCGTGGTTTCCAGCGCCTGCTCGATGGTGTGGATGTCGCGGTCATCCATCTGCTGGCGGGTAATGGTGGTGACCGATTGCGGCGTCTGGCGTGGCGTCAGCGCCAGGCCTGTGGAGCTGCGGGTGCTCTCGACCGTATAGCCTAGCTGGCCAGCATCGTCGGCCGGCAGCAGAGCGCTGTCTTCGATCTGCGTGGCGTCCAGCTCCAGGGGTTTGCCGTCGGCAGCTGCGGCCCCGCCACTGATGGCGACGGCCACGAAGAACGCCAGCGGCTTGAGGCGACTGCCACTTTGGCTGATGGGGGTGAACACTTTCGGGATGCGCTTGGGATTCATTTGGGAAGGCTTCGTATTTGCAGATGATTTTTTGTTAGGATTCTAGGGATCGGCCCTCCCGGCTCCAGACCCGACATGTACGGGGATGTAATTGAACGTAACGAGCGCCACCGGCCCTCACCGAACAGGTGTTTTTCCGCATGAGCACGACCTTGCTGGTTGTCGACGATGACGACGAGATCCGCGAACTTCTTTGTGATTACCTGACCGGTGCCGGCTACAACGTGCTAGCGGCAGCCGAGGGTGAACAGATGCGCGAACAGCTGGCCCGGCACAAGGTGGACCTGGTGGTGCTCGACCTGATGCTGCCGGGTGAAGATGGCCTTAGCCTGTGCCGCCAGTTGCAAGCGACGCGTGGTCTGGCCGTAATCATGCTGTCGGCCAAGGGCAGCACGCTGGACCGCATCATCGGCCTGGAAGTGGGTGCCGACGACTACCTGGCCAAGCCTTTCGAGCCACGCGAGCTGATCGCCCGGATCAAGGCCGTGCTGCGTCGCCCGCAACGCCTGGATCCCCCCGCCGACGAGCCCGCCGTGGTGGATGCCCAGCAGTTCGCAGGCTTTCGCCTTGAACACGTCAAGCGTCTGCTCACCCGCCCGGATGGCGAAACCCTTACCCTGCCGCGCTCCGACTACCGCGTGCTGCGCGAACTGCTGGACGCCAACAACCGGGTAGTGTCCCGCGACCAGCTGACCCGCAGCGCGTTTGGCCGCGACCACCTGCCCGACGACCGTTCGGTGGACATGTGCGTCAGCCGCCTGCGCCAGCAACTGCGCCGCGCGCCGGCGGGGGCCGCGCAAATTCTCACCATCCGCAATGAAGGCTATTTGCTGAGTATCGCCAACCTCGCGGCCGATGCCTGACATGCGCTGGCTTCGCCGGCTGTGGCCGCGCACCTTGTTTGGCCAGTTGCTGCTGATCATGGTCAGCGGCACGCTGTTGATCCAGTTGATGTCGAGCAGCATCTGGTTTGATGTGCGCTTTGCCCAGGTGCTCGAAGCCCCGGTGAGGCTGATCGCTGCACGCAGTGCACCGCTGATTGCCCAGGCCGACTGCCACGGTGGCACGTTGCAGGCGCCAGCCCATTACCAGCTGCGCTGCGCCGAGCACCTGCCCACGGCGGAGCATGACGAGCGTCGCGGGCGCAGGCGCATCGAGCTGTTGCTGCAACAGGCCCTCAAGTACGAGCTGGGGCATGCCCAGGACGTGCGCCTGATGCAGGTGCGACTGACCGATGAGCTGGGTCAGCCGATTGTCTGGCGCAGCCTGTTCGGCCTGCGCACGGCCCAGGCGCATATCCAGTTTGCAGTGCCGTTGGCCGATGGCCACTGGCTGACCATTGAGGGCCAGGAACTGCAGGGCTGGAGTGGCGAATCGGCCTGGGTGCTGATCAGCGACTACCTGTTGCGGGTGTATGCGCTGCGGATTGTCGCGGTATTGCTGGTGTGCCTGATTGCCGTGCGCCTGTGCCTGC
This sequence comes from Pseudomonas sp. XP2, assembly GCF_053557975.1. NCBI lineage: Bacteria > Pseudomonadati > Pseudomonadota > Gammaproteobacteria > Pseudomonadales > Pseudomonadaceae > Pseudomonas > Pseudomonas sp. XP2. Next base: position 862 of record NZ_JBNRIK010000008.1, on the reverse strand, counting down.
GCCCGTTGCGACGCCTGGCCGACGCAGCGCGCGGCCTGGGCGGCAACCTCGAGCAGCCTCCCCTGGCGCTGGATGGCCCGGAAGAAGTGCGCCAGGCGGCGCAGGCGTTCAACGCCATGCAGCAGCGGCTGATTGCCATGGTCAATGACAAGGCCTACTTCCTGGCCGCCGTGTCTCATGACCTGCGCACCCCGCTGACCCGCATGCGCCTGCGCCTGGAGCGGCTGCCAGACGACGAACACCGCCAGCGCCTGCGGCAGAACATCACGCAGATGGACGACATGATCGGCCAGGTTCTGGACTACCTGCGTGCGGGGGAGCAGCAGAATTTGCAGCAGGTGGACCTGGACCGCTTGGTTGCGCGCCAGTGTGCGGACCTGGCCACTGCCGAAGAACCCCTTCCGGTGCACGGCCAGGTGGGTAGTTTGCGGGTAGATGCCTTGCTGTTGCAGCGCTGCCTGCAAAACTTGCTGGTGAATGCGTTGCGCTACGCCAAGCATGTTTCGGTCACGCTGGAACGGGCGGTAAGTGGAGTGTTCATCCATATCGACGACCGCGGGCCTGGGGTCGCGCCGGAGCTGCTGGCAACCATTACCGATCCGTTCGTGCGTGGTGAAGGGTCGCGCAACCAGGCATCCGGCGGGTATGGGCTGGGGTTGAGCATTGCCCAGCGGATTGCCGCCAGCCATGGTGGTGAGCTGAGGGTGTCGAACCGCGAGGGCGGTGGGTTGCGGGTCAGCATACTGCTGCCTGGCTAACGCTATTTCCTTGTGGGAGCGGCCTTGTGTCGCGATGGGCTGCGCAGCAGCCCCGGCGGTTTGTGCCGTGACACCAATACCTGGGGCTGCTGCGCAGCCCATCG
>NZ_JBNRIK010000007.1:211788-230663 GCF_053557975.1 Pseudomonas sp. XP2 | reverse complement strand
CGGTGACCTGGGCTTCGATCAGTTGCTGCAGGCACTGCTCGACCGGGTAATCGGCCTGGGTGCGGTTCCAGTCGTGGAGCACCTGTTGTTGCTGGGTGGCATTCAGCAGTGGCAGCTCGGCGATGCGCTGCTGCGGCTGGGCGACGATAGCGGCCAGCAGGCCCTGCCAGTGCCCGGCGAGCTGGGCGATGGTGGCTTCGTCGAACAGCGCGGTGGCGTAGGTCAGCGTTACCGCGATCCCCGCCGCGTGCTCCACGGTTGCCAGGGTCAGATCAAACTGCGCGGTCCTGCGCTCCCAGTCCAGGGTCTCGACAGTCAGCCCAGGCAGTTGCCGAGCCTGCCCGCGTGCTTCGGTCTGGTGGTTGTACATGACCTGGAACAGCGGGCTATGGCTGAGGCTGCGCTCGGGTTGCAAGGCTTCGACCAGTTGCTCGAACGGCAGGTCCTGATGGGCCTGGGCGCCAGCGACGCGTCGCTGAACCTGCTCGAGCAGGTCAGTGAAGGTCGTGCCCAGGTCGAATTCGGCCTTGAGTACCTGGGTGTTGACGAAAAAGCCGATCAGGCCTTCGGTTTCCATACGATTGCGATTGGCCGTGGGTATGCCGACCCGGATGTCGTTCTGCCCGCTGTAGCGATGCAGCAGGGTCTGGTAGCTGGCCAGCAGGAGCATGAACAATGTCACGCCCTGATCCCGCGCCAGCTGTTTGAGGGCGGCGCACAGTGCATCGTCCAGGGGGATATCCAAGCTTGCCCCTGCCCGGCTCTGCAAGGCCGGCCGGGGATGGTCGGTCGGCAGTTCCAGGACCGGCTGTTCACCCCCCAGCTCGGCCTCCCAGTACGCCAGCTGACGCTCCAGCTCGCCCGCTTCCAGGCATTGGCGCTGCCAGATGGCATAGTCGGCATACTGGATCGGCAGGGCCGGCAACGATGCTGGCTGACCGAGGCGAAGCCCCTCGTAGCTGCGGATCCACTCGTCCAGCAGTATCGGCATCGACCAGCCATCGGAGACGATATGGTGCATGACCAGGATCAGTACGTGATCGGCCTCGTCCACCTGCAGCAGCCTCACCCGCCACAGGGGCGCCTGCCCCAGGTCGAAGGGTTGGCCGGCCTCTGCTTCGATACGCCGTTTCAGGCGCTCGGCGAAATCCCCCGCCTCTGCAAAAGGCTCCCGAACTATTTCCACCCGCACGCGTGGATCAACGACCTGAACAGGCTGGTCAGCGTCCTGGGCAAAAGCAGTACGCAGGCTTTCATGGCGTTGAACCAGGTCTTCAAGGCTGCGCTGCAGCAGGTCGCCATCCAGCGCCCCCTTGAAACGCACGGCCATGCTGATGTTGTAGGCCGCGCTCTGCGGCTCGAACTGCCAGAGAAACCACTGTCGCCGCTGGGCGTACGACAGGCCGATGGGGCCCCATTCGTAGCGTATCTGCGGGATCGGCAGCCGAGCGAAGCTCATGCCTTTGGACTGCATTTTTTCAAAAAATTGCTTGCGCTGCTCCAATGGCAGATGCAGGAACCGTTTAACCAGCTCGATGTTCTGGGCCGTCATTTCAAACACTCTCCAGTTCTGCCAGGAAATCACTCAACTCATCGACGTCTGCTGCACTGGCAGGCGCCAGGCCAGCCATCGTCGCCACGTAGTCCGCCAGTCGTCCGGCAGCGAACAGGGCCGAAAGCGGTACCTCCAGCCCCAGCAGCAACTGCACGCGCTGGGTGGCCTGCACAGCCAGCAGCGAATGCCCGCCCAGCTCGAAGAAGTTGTCGTTGAGGCCGACCCTTTCAAGCTTCAGTACATCGGCCCAGATCGCCGCAACGTCCTGCTCCAGCGGGGTTTGCGGTGCGACGAACAGCTGCTGCAGCTGCGTGACATCAGGGCTGGGCAAGGCCCGCCGATCGAGCTTGCCGTTTGCCGTAAGGGGCAGCGACTCCAGAAACACCTGGTGGGCGGGCACCATGTGCTCGGGCAATGTCGCTTTAAGGTGCTCGCGCAGGCTGTCGCGCAACGCTGCCGTGGGTGCCTGGGCAGGGATCAGATAGGCAACCAGTTGCGTACCGCTTGGGCCATCCAGGGCGAGCACCACCGCTTCGCGGACTTGCGAATGCTCCTTCAGCCTGGCCTCGATCTCGCCCAGCTCGATACGGAAACCTCGGACCTTCACCTGATGATCGATGCGCCCCGCATACTCGATCGCACCCTGCATGCGATAGCGTGCCAGATCGCTGGTGCGGTAGAGCCGACCACCGCCCTGCTCGCTGCCATCGAATGGGTCGGGTACGAAGCGCTCCGCGGTGAGCGACGCACGCCGGTGATAGCCACGGGCGAGACCGGCCTGGCCAACGTGCAGTTCACCATGACAACCGGGCGCGGCGATGTTGAAGTCAGCATCGAGCAGGTACAGCGACTGATCCGGAATCACCTCACCGATGGGGCTGACGCCATCGCGCTGCAGATCCTCGCGACACACTGGCCGATAGGTGACGTGCACGGTGGTTTCTGTAATGCCGTACATGTTGATCAAGGTCGGCTGGCTGTCGCCGAAGTGGTTGAACCACGGTGCCAGGCTCCCGACGTCCAGTGCTTCGCCGCCAAACACGATATAGCGCAGGGCAAGCTCGGCCTGACCCTGTGGCTGTGCGCAGGCGTGCGAGATCAGTTGCTTGAACGCCGAGGGTGTCTGGTTGAGTACCGTGACCTGCTCACGCACCAACAAGGCATGGAAGTCGGCGGGCGATCGGGCCACGTCCTTGGCCACGATTACTGCCTTGGCCCCATGCACCAGCGCACCGAACAGTTCCCAGACAGAAAAATCGAACGCATAGGAATGGAACACGCTCCAGACATCCTGGCTGTCGAAGCAGAACCAGTGCCGGGTTGCCTGGAACAGGCGCACGACGTTGTGATGGGGCAACAAGGTGCCTTTAGGCTTGCCGGTAGACCCCGAGGTGTAGATCACGTAAGCCAGGTTTGCCGGTTGCGTGAAGTTGACCGGGTTAGCTTCGCTGTAGCCCGGGAATGGCTCCAGGAGCAGCGGCTCGACACCCTCGGGCAGCGGTAAGCGGGCGAGCAGATGTGACTGGGTCAGCAACAGGTTGATACCGCTATCGCTCATCATGTAGGCCAGGCGATCCTCTGGATACTCAGGGTCCAGCGGCACATAGGCGCCTCCCGCCTTGAGGATGCCCAGAAGGCCGATGACCATTTCCAGACCACGATCCACAGCGATCCCTACCATTACATCTGGCCCCACGCCCTGCTCGCGCAGCTTGTGGGCCAGCTGATTGGCGCGCCGATTGAGCTGTCTGTAGCTGAGTGTCCGCTCACCCGACACCACCGCGATGGCCTCCGGCGTCCGCGCGGCCTGGGCTTCGATCAGCTGGTGCAGGCATTGATCGGGGCGATGATTGGCAGGCGCCCGATTCCAGTCGTGGATGATTGCCTGGCGCTCCTGTGCGTCGAACAAAGGCAGTTGAGCGATCACCTGTTGCGGGTCCTCGACCAGCGCCTGCAACAACGTACCGAAGTGGCGGGCGATCTGCGCGATGCTTTCCTGGGTGAAACACTGCCGGTCATAGCTGTAGTGCACCGACAGCTGCGCACCTGCGCTAATCGCCAGGGTCAGCGGCACGCTCGACTGCTCATGGCCGTGCACGTTGCCGAACGCGAGCCCGGCGGGTGCACTCTGCTGCAGCGCATCGCCGACCGGGTAGTTCTCGAACACCAGCAGGGTATCGAACAGCCCTTCACCACCCGATCCGGCCCAGCGCTGAATCTCGTACAAGGGGCTGTGCTCGTACTCGCGCAGCGCCAGGTTCTGCGCCTGCAGTTGCTGCACCCACTGCGCCACACGCTGCTGCGGGCGCGGGCTGGCGGCCACCGGCAAAGTGTTGATGAACAGCCCCAGCTGTTGCTCCACACCACGCAGCTCTGCCGGGCGACCGGACACCGTCGCGCCGAAGCTCACGCACGATTGCCCGGTGTAACGCTGCAGAAGCAGTAGCCATGCCGCCTGCACCAGGGTATTGACGGTCACTCGCTGCTGCCGGGCAAAGGCACCCAGCGCCTGCGTCTGCCGTTCGCTCAAGCGCTGCTGGTGTTCGCCGTAGCCTGCGCCCAGCCCGGCTTTGTCCTGACGCATGGCCAGCGCCAGGCGCGTAGGCTCACTCAGCTCATGCAGCTGCTGCTGCCAGAAGGCTTGGGCCTGCACGGGGTCCTGGCGGTGCAGCCATTGGATGTAGTCGCGATAGCGGCCCGTCAGCCCGCTGTTCGGCAGCCCGGCGTAGGCCTGGAGCACCTCACCGAGCAACTGCGCATTGCTCCAGCCATCCATCAGAATGTGATGGCTGGTGAAGACCAGATGGCAGGATGCTTCGCTGGTGCGGATCACCGCCAGACGCAGCAGGGGGTCATGCTGCAGGTCGAAGCCCTTGCGCAGGTCTGCATCGGCCCAACGGTCCAGGGCCGCGCCCTGCTCGGCGACGCCCACCCAGTCCAGGTACGTGAACGGCAGCTCGAGCTGCTTGCGGACCACCTGCAGAGGGTGCTCGAAGCAGGTCACGAAGTTGGCCCGTAGCACTTCATGGCGGTCGACGGCGGCCTGCCATGCGAGCCTGAAGCGTGGCACATCGAGCCCTTTGACGTCGACGCGCATCTGGTTGATGTAATGGCCGCCGCCTTGCTCGAACAGGCTGTGGAACAGCATGCCCTGCTGCATGGGCGCCAAGGGATAGAGGTCTTCGATTTGCGCCGCCGGGATCGGTAGGCTGTCCAGTTGGGCCTGGGTAAGCCCGGCCAGCGGAACGTCCGAAGGGGTCAGACCCGCCTGGGCATCCTCCAGGCAATGGGCGACGATCGCCTCGAGCTCGGCGGCAAACTGGTCGGCCAGGTGTTGCACCGTACCGACGTCGAACATGTCGCGGCTGTAGGTCCACTCAAGGCTCAGCTCACCGGCATAGACCTGACCATTGATCGACAACCAGTTGTCCAGCGGCGCCTCGTGGCTCTGGCTGGCCCCGGCGCTTTCGTCGGCTGGCACCAGGAATGCCGGGGCCTCGGCGCCGGAGGCCGGCGTGAAGCTGCCGTCGAACTGCCCCAGGTAGTTGAAGGTGATGCGTGGGGGCGGCAACTGCGCAAGCGCCGCTCGAGCCTGGTCATCACCCAGGTAGCGCAAGGCACCGTAGCCGATGCCTTTATCCGGGATCGCCCGCAGCTGCTCCTTGATCCGCTTGATCGATGCACCCAGTGTCTGCTCCGGGCTCAGCCGTACCGGGAACACGCTGGTGAACCAACCCACGGTCCGCGTGAGGTCCAGGGTATCGAACAAGTCTTCACGACCATGCCCCTCCAACTGCACGAGCACGTCGCTGCGCTGGGTCCAGCGTGCGATGACGCGGGCCAGCGCGGTCAGCAGCAAGTCGTTGACCTGCGTCCGGTAGGCAGCAGGCGCCTGTTGCAGCAGTTGCCGGGTACTGACCGCGCCGAGACGGGTGCGGGCGGTGCCGACATGCATGCCATGCAACGAGCCCCCCGGGTTGTCGCAAGGCAGTTCGGCATCAGTCTGGTCGAGTTGCGCCTGCCAGTAAGGCAGCTGCGCCTGCAGCGATTCGCTACGTGCGTAGGTCTGCAGGTGGCCGGCCCACGCTTGGGTCGAGCTGGTCTTGGCGGGCAGGTCGAGTGGCTGGCCGGCGTGCAACTGGCTGTAGGCGGTTTGCAGGTCTTCGAGCAGCACACGCCAGGAGACCCCGTCCACCACCAAGTGATGAATTGCCAGCAACAAGCGCTGGCTGCCATCTTCGAGGGTTGCCAGCAATGCCCGCAGCAAAGGGCCACGCTGCAGGTCGAGGCTGCCTTGGACTTCATCGCACAACGCTTCGAGGGCTTGGGCATCGGCCACCGTAGCCTGCCAGAGCAGACCTTGCTGTGGGTCGGGCGAGCCGTAATGTGCCGCCCACTCGCCCGCTGCACAATCGAAGCGCAGGCGCAGCGCATCATGGTGGATCACCAGGGCCTGAAGGGCCCGTTCCAGCACCTGGCTGTCGAGCGCCTGGCCTGCCTTGAGCAACAGCGCCTGGTTCCAGTGGTGGCGCTGGGCAATGTCCTGCTCGAAGAACGATTGCTGGATCGGCAGCAGCAGCGTCTGGCCAGTTGCAGCCGTCTGTTCGATCATCAACCCACCTTCGTCCCCTTGCCGGGCGACTGAGGCCAGCCCTTGAACGGTCTGGTGCTGGAACAGCTCTTTGGGGGTGAAGCGAATGCCCGCCTGACGGGCGCGGCTGACCACCTGGATCGAAATGATGGAATCACCACCCAGTTCGAAGAAGTTGTCCGACAGCCCCACCTTGTCGACTTTCAGCACATCCGCCCAGATCCCGGCAATGGTCTGTTCCAGCGCGTTTCGAGGTGCGACGTACACCTGCTGCAGCTGGCTGACGTCAGGCTTGGGCAGGCCCTTGCGGTCCAGCTTGCCATTGGGCGTGAGCGGCAACGTGTCGAGAAATACCAGGTGGGTGGGCACCATGTAGTCCGGCAAGGTCCCCTTGAGGTGATCGCGCAGCGCGCTGCGCAGCAGGCTTTGCCCCTGCAGGTCGTGAAGTTGCACATCCGCGCAGACCAGATACGCGGCCAACTGCTTGCCCCCTGGGCCCTGGATGTCGATGACCACGCTTTCGCGCACTGCCGGATGACCCTGCAACCGCGCCTCGATCTCGCCAAGCTCGATGCGAAAACCACGGATCTTCACCTGATGGTCGATACGGCCCAGATAGTCGACCAAACCGTCGGCCCGGGTGCGGGTCAGGTCACCGCTGCGGTACACGCGCTCGCCGTTTGCAGCGAACGGGTCGGGGACGAAGCGTTCGGCGGTCAGGCCTGGGCGGTCGAGATAGCCACGCGCCAGGCACAGCCCGCCAAGGAACAACTCGCCACTATGGCCCAACGGCACCAGGTTGAGGCTGGCGTCGAGGACATAACTGCGGCGGCGCCCGACCAGTCGGCCGATAGGGGCATAGGCCGCACCGCAGGCATCGCCTGGCGACGCGTTCCAGAGCAGCGGTGTGACCACGGTTTCGGTCGGCCCGTAACCGTTGAAGATGTATTGCGGGCGCAGGGCCTGCCAGGCCAGCTCATAACCGGCTTGCGGTACGGCATCACCGCCAAAGCAGTAGATTCGCACCGGTGGCGGGTTGCCCACGCGCAGAGCATGCTCGGCCAGCTGTTGCAGATACACCGGCGGGAACACCGCAATGGTCACGCCATGCCGGTGCATTTCGGCGTAGGCCTGCTCGGGCAGCCACAGGCTGTCATCGCGCACCAGCACACTGGCGCCGTTGATCAGCAGGTGCATCCAGGCCTCATGGGCACCGTCGAAGGCGAATGACATGAAGTGCAGCTCGCAATCCTGCGGACCGGTTTCATAGCGCTCACCGTTGGCCAGGATGTGCGAGGCCAAAGGCCCATGCGCCACTGCAACGCCCTTGGGCATGCCGGTCGAGCCGGAGGTGTAGATCACATAGGCAAGGTTGTGCCTGGACAGCGCCACCTCGGGTGGCGTGTCCGGGCCTTGCTGCCAGGCAGCCGGCAGGTCCACCGCCAACGTTGGCAAACCCTCGGGGATCGGCAGCGTGCCCAGCACATCGCTCTGGGTCAGCACCAAGGCGGCGGCGCAGTCCTGCATCATGTAGCGCAGGCGGTCCTGAGGATAGGCGATGTCCAGCGGTACATACACGCCACCTGCCTTGAGTACCGCCATGAACGCCACCATGATGTCGGTAGAACGGCGCATGGCGATGACGACCCTGACCTCGGGGCCGACACCTTGCTCGATCAGGCGGTGCGCCAGGCGATTGGCCTGTGCATCGAGCTGGCGGTAGCTCAGGCGTTGATCGTCGAAGCGGATGGCGACGGCGTCCGGCGTGCGGGCGACCTGGTCGGCGAACAGTTGATGGACGAAACGGTCGTCCGGATAGTCGTCGCCGGTCTGGTCCCATGCCGCCAACAGCTGCTCGCGCTCCTCGCTGCCCAGCATCGCCAGCTCGGCGACGCGCTGCTGGGGTTGACGCACGATGTCGGCCAGCAGGTTGCACCAGTGCTGCGCCAGCGCCTCGATGCGCGCACGGTCGAACAGCGACGTGGCGTAGACCAGCGAGGCGCCCAGACCGTCGGCGTGCTCGAAGGTGTCAAGGGTCAGGTCGAACTGTGCGGTATAGCGCTCCCAGGCCAGGCCTTCAACTTCCAGCCCAGGCAAGCTGCGCGCTTGCCCCTGGGGTTCGGTCTGGTGATTGTAGAGCGCCTGGAACAGCGGGCTGTGGCTCAGGCTGCGTTCGGGGTGCAGCGCCTCGACCAACTGCTCGAACGGCAAATCCTGATGAGCCTGGGCCGCCAGGGCGGTCTGGCGCGTCTGTTCGAGCAGCTGGCTGAAGGTGGTGTGCAGGTCGAAGTCGGCCTTGAGCACCTGGGTATTGACGAAGAAGCCGATCAGGCGCTCGGTTTCCAGGCGATTGCGGTTAGCGATCGGTACCCCCACGCGAATATCGTCCTGGCCCGAATAGCGGTGCAACAGGGTCTGGAAACTGGCCAACAGCAGCATGAACAGGCTGACGCCCTGCTGCTGGGCCAATGCCTTGAGCGCGTGCACGAGGTCGCGATCCAGGTCGATGGCGACGCTGGCACCGGCAAAGTCCTGGGTCGCCGGGCGTGGGCGATCGCCAGGCAGTTCAAGCACCGGTTGCCGGTCTCCCAGCTGGCCTTTCCAGTAGGCCAGCTGGCGCTCCCGCTCACCCGCCTCCATCCACTGCCGCTGCCATACGGCGTAGTCGGCGTACTGGATGGGCAGCTCAGGCAGCTCGACTGTTTGCCCACTGCACAGCCCTTGGTACAACTGCACCAGCTCATCGACCATCACCGGCATCGACCAGCCGTCAGAGACGATATGGTGCAAGGTCAGTACGAGGACATGGTCATCCTCCGCCACGCGCGCCAGTTTTACCCGCAGCAACGGCCCGTGCTCCAGGTCGAAGGGGCATTGCGTTTCTGCCTCGACCAGGCGCTTGAGCAGCGCCGCCTGCTCATCCCCCTGGCACAGTTCGACCTCTTCGCTTGGCAGGTGGAACGGCTGCGGCGGATGGATCACTTGCAGGGCATGGTCACCCGCCTGGCGGAAGGTCGTACGCAGGGTCTCGTGTCGCGCGATCAACGATTCAAAGCTCAGGCGCAGTGCTTCTACATCCAGATCGCCACGCAGGCGCAGAACCGTGGCCATGTTGTAGGCGGTGCTTTCGGGTGCCATCTGCCAGAAGAACCACTGCCGCTGCTGGGCGTAGGACAAGGCTAACGGCTGCGCGCGGTCGACCGGCTGCAACGCCGGGGCCGGCGCGTCCGTCCCTTGCCCGGTCAGCGCCACGAAATCAGCCAGCACCGGGGCTTCGAACAGCGTGCGCAGGGGGATTTCCAGGCCCAGTACCTGGCGGATACGCGAGGTGACCTGGGTGGCCAGCAACGAATGCCCGCCCAGTTCGAAGAAATGATCGGTCAGACCGATGCGCTCAACCTTGAGCACCTGCGCCCAGATAGCCGCGATCTGTCTTTCGCGTTCGCTGCGCGCGGGCACGTAGGCAGGCTGGTCGCGGCCCAGGTCGGGCTTTGGCAGCGCCTTGCGGTCAAGCTTGCCGTTAGGCGTCAGCGGCAACTCGCTGAGGAACATCAGGTGCGCCGGCACCATGTAGTCCGGCAATGCGGCCTTGAGGTGGCTTGCCAGGTTTTCGCGCAACGCATCCTGCTGCTCGACACCGCCCTCTATCACCAGGTAGGCGACCAGTTGCTTGCCGGTGGGCCCGTCGATGTCGATCACCTGCGCTTCGCGCACCATGGCGTGCTCTTGCAGCCGCGCTTCGATCTCGCCCATTTCGATGCGCAGGCCGCGAATCTTGACTTGATGGTCGATGCGCCCCACATAGTCGAGAACACCATCGACGCGGTAGCTCGCCAGATCGCCGGTACGGTACAGGCGCCCGCCGCCGACCGGGTCGAACGGGTCGGGAATGAACCGCTCGGCGGTCAACCCCGGGCGGTTGAAATAGCCGCGGGCTAGGCAGCCCCGGCCACCGATCAGCAATTCGTTCACCCAACCGACCGGGGCCAAGGCCAGGCCATCGTCACAGACGTACGTCACCCTCCCCCCCACCGCTCGGCCGATGGGCACAATGGCCTTGCCACCGGCACCGGGCTGCAAGCCTGCGCAGTCCTGCACCGTGGTTACCACGGTCGCTTCGGTAGGCCCATAGGTATTAAGCAGACGAGCCTGCTGCAGGCCACTGGCGTACCAGTCGCCCAGGCTTTCCATCGGCATGGCTTCACCGCCCACGTGCACCTGGCGCAGCGACGCGCAGGCGCCGGCGGGCAGCTTTTGCGCAGCCAGCATGCGCCAGTAGGCGGTTGTCAGGTCCGCCACGGTGATGCCGTGGGTAACGATGGCCTGCTGGAGGGTTTCAATGTCCCACAGCTGCGGTCCGCGCATGACAACCCGCGCACCGCAACACAGGGCCGGGTACAGCTGCTCGACGAAGCCATCGAAGTTGACCGTGGCGAACTGCAGCACCCGATCACTGGCGTCGAGCCGCGAATAATCGGCCGCCACGCTGCAGAACACTGACAGTTCCCGATGAGCGACGGCCACACCTTTGGGCTTGCCGGTGGACCCGGAGGTGTAGATCACATAGGCAAGGTTGTCGGCGACGGTGAGGTTCACCGGGTTGGCTGCGCTGTACTGGGCCAGCCATTGCTCATCCGCCTGCATCTGCAGGCAGGTCACTGCCGGGGGAATCGGTAGCGTCGGTGTCAGGTGAGGCTGGGTCAGGAGCAAGTGAATGCCGCTGTCCTGCATCATGAAACGCAAGCGTTCCTGCGGGTATTGCGGGTCGAGCGGCACATAGGCAGCACCGGCCTTGAGGATGCCCAGCAGGCCCACCACCATGTCCAGGCTGCGTTCCACGGCGATGCCAACACGCACATCCGGCCCCACGCCCAGTTCGCGCAACTTGTGGGCCAGCTGGTTGGCGCGGCGGTTGAGTGCCTGGTAAGTCAGCGCCTGATCATCAAGGACCAGCGCTGTGGCCTGCGGCGCGCGCTGGGCCTGCGCCTCGAACAGCTGGTGCACGCCAAGGTCTTCGGCGAAACGCAAGGGGGCCGGGTCGACGGCCTGGGCCGCCAGCTTGTGCTGTGCGGCTGTGAGCAGAGGCAGCTCGGCGACCGGCAATGCCGCCTCACTGGCCAGTGCACCCAGCAGGTTGACCCAGACCGATGCCAGGCGCTCGATACGCTCGACGTCGAACAGGTCCGATGCATAGCCGAAGGAGGCGATCACGCCATCGCTGCGTTCGAGGGTGTCCAGCGACAGATCGAACTGCGTGGTGTGCTCGACCAGCTCGACCTCCTCGACGCTCAGCCCTTGCACGCTGTCGCCGGAGACCCGCTCGCCAAGAATGCTCAGGTGGTTGTACATGACCTGGAACAGCGGGTTGTGGCCCAACCCCCGCTCGGGCTTGAGCGCTTCCACCAGTACATCGAAGGGGATGTCCTTGTTCGCCTGAGCCTGCAGGGTGGTCTCTTTGACCGCCAGCAACAAGTGGCTGAAAGACTGCAACGGGTCGACCGCCACGCGCGCGACCAGCGTGTTGACGAAGAAACCGATCAGCCCTTCCAGCTCAAGGCGATTGCGGTTGGTCACCGGGATGCCGATGTTGAGCGTTTCGCGCCCGCTGTAGCGCGACAGCAGCAGTGCGAACGAAGCCAGGAACACATGGAACAGCGTGGCATTGGCGGCAACCGCCAAGCGTTGCAGATCGGCCGTGAGTGCGGCAGGCAGCAGCACATCCACGCGCCCGCCACGATAGCTTTGGGCCTGAGGCCGAATACGGTCGGCGGGTAGCTCGAGTACTGCGAAATCGTCTGCCAGCGTGGCTTTCCAGAATGCCAGCTGGGCCTGCAGCTCCCCCGAGGCCAGGCGTTCACGCTGCCAGGCGGCGTAATCGGCGTATTGCACCGCCAGCGCCTGGCGTTCAAGCGGCTGCCCGGTGGTGTGGGCGTTGTAGACGCCCGCCAGCTCGCGGACCATGACGCTCATGGACCAGCCGTCCGAGACAATGTGGTGCAACAGCACGGTCAGCACCTGCTCCTGCGGCCCCCCCTGGAACACCTTGACCCGGATCAGCGGACCCTGCTCGAGGTCAAAGGGCGTGAGCGCTTCTTCCTGTATGCGCTGCTGCAGCGCCCGGCCATCCGCCGAACTGAGGTCATGGAATTCAATGATTGCCGACGCTGCGGGCAGTATGCGCTGGCGGGGAATGCCGTCATGCTCCTCGAAGACCGTGCGCAGGGATTCATGGCGCATGACCAGTGCATCGAACGCGGCCTGCATGGCGGCCCGGTCCACCTCGCCGTGCAAGCGTATGGCCAGGGGGGTGTTGTAGGCGGTGCTTTGCGGGTGCAGCTTCCAGAACATCCACTGGCGATACTGAGCATGCGAAACCTGCAGCGGCAGCGCCCGGTCCAGGACCTGGATATCGCCCCCGGCGACCTGCTCCAGGCCTTGCAAAGCTTCGGCAAAACTGGACAGGTCGGCAGTGTCGAACAGCACCCGCAAAGCCACGTCCAGGCCCAGTTGCTGCCTGATCCGCGAGACCACCTGGGTAGCCAGCAACGAATGCCCACCCAAGGCGAAGAAATTGTCGTCGAGGCCGACCTGGGTCTGTTGCAGCACGTCGGCCCAGATGGCCGCGACCTGCATTTGCAGGGGTGTTTCGGGCGCCCGGTAAACGGCCGTGACAGCGACCGGTTCAGGCAGCGCCCTGACGTCGACCTTGCCGTTGAGGGTCACTGGCAGACGCTCCAGCAGCATCAGGTAATGCGGCACCAGATGCTCGGGCAAGGCCCGCTTCAGCGCTGCCCGAATGCTGTCGACCACGGCTTGACGGGCTTCGTCCTGTGCAGCCCAGTGCTGCGGGACCAGGTAGGCGGCCAGCTGCCGATCGGCGTCTTCGCCAACGACTCGCACAACGGCGCTTTCGATGCCCGGCAACTGCCGCAGGCAGGTATCGATCTCGGCCAGCTCGACGCGATAGCCGCGGATTTTCACCTGGCCATCGATACGTCCGGCGAAAACCCGTTCGCCGTCAGCGTTCAGGCGTACCCAGTCGCCGGTACGGTACATCCTCGCACCCTTGCAGCCACTGGGGTCGGGCACGAAGCGCTCGGCCGTGAGCGCCGCCTGGCCCAGGTAACCACGAGCAAGCCCTGCACCGGCGATATAGAGCTCCCCCCTGGCCTTGCCGGGCACGGGGTTAAGGCAACTGTCCAGCGCATGGGCGCGCAGGTTTTGCAGGGGTTGGCCGAGCAGCGGCCGCTCCTGCAGGGCATGAGTAAGCACACCGACCGTGGTTTCGGTGGGGCCGTAGTGGTTGATCACGTCGAGGCCGGGCGCCAATGCCTTGATCCGGCTCAGAAGTGCTGGGCTACAGGCTTCACCCCCAACTACCAGGCAACGCCGCGGCAAAGCCTGGGCACCCGCAGCGAGCATGGCCTGCAAGTGCGAGGGGACGATCTTCAGTGCATCGATGGCATGCGTCTGCAGGTAGGCGGCGAAGACCTCGGCATCGAGCACCGTCTCCTTGGGCAGCATGTGCAGGGTCTTGCCGTAGCACAGCGCACCGAACAGCATGGTGTGGCCAAGGTCGGCCGCCGGCGTGGTGACCATCGCCAGGCTACCGATCTCGTCCATTGGCAGGCGTTGACTCACGCCGCGCACATAGTTGACCAAGGCGCCATGGCTGACCGCGACGCCCTTGGGCTTGCCAGTGGTGCCGGAGGTGTAGATGACATAGGCAAGGTTGTCTGCACCCACCGCCACCTTGGGCGCCGAAACCGAGGGGTAGTCACCTTCCACGTCGATTGCCGCAACGCCTTGCGGCAGGCTGATCTGCCCGGCTCGGCCAAGTACCCAGCTGACCGCGCTATCGGCAAGCATGAAGTCGATGCGCGACTGGGGCTGCTCAGGGTCCAGCGGCAGGTAGGCCGCCCCAGCCTTGAGCACGGCCAGCATGGCGATGAGCATTTCGCAGGACCGGTCGGCCACCACGCCGACCCGCTGGTCCACCTGTATGCCACGCGCCAGCAGTACCTGAGCCAGGGCATCCGAGCGTGCCTGCAAGGTGGCATAGCTTAGCCGACCGGCGTCGCCGCTCGCTGCCAGGCCCTGCAGGTTGTGGCTGGCGGCCGTTTCAATCAGGTGATGGATGCACAACTCAGGCTCTGGCGCTCCGGCAGCTTGCTGCTGCTCCCCGTGCGACGCCTGAGTCGCCAAGGGCAGCTCGCCAACCGGGGTGGCGGACGGTTGGCTCAGCCCGTCGAGCAGTCGCAGCCAATCCTCGCCGAAACCAATGATGGTGGCTTCCTCGAAGACATCCAGCGCATAGGTGAACACAGCATGCAGACGCCCGGCGCTTTCGTAGGTGTCGAGGGCAAGGTCGAAGCGAGCGCTGTGCTTGTCCAAGGCGACTTTTTCCAGCGTCAGCCCGTTACCCAGGCGGACCTGACCGGCGTCGGCGATAGCCGCCTGATGGTTGAACAGCACCTGGAACAACGGGCTTTGCGCGCTGCTGCGATCGAGTTCAAGCGCCTCGACCAGGCGCTCGAACGGCAGGTCCTGGTGCGCCTGGGCTCCCAGGGCGGTGTCCTTGACCCGGCCGAGCAGCTGGCTCACGCTCATGAGCGGGTCGATATCGGTATGCAGCACCTGGGTGTTGATGAAGCAGCCGATCAAGCCCTCGACTTCTGTACGGTGACGGTTGGCGACCGGAACACCGACGCGGATTGCGCGCTGGCCACTGTAGCGTTGCAGCAGCAGCTTGAACGACGCCAGAAGCACCATGAAAAGGGTGACGCCCTGGGCACTGGCCAGCGCCCTGAGGCGCCCGGCAAGCGCCGGATCGACCTGCAACTCGCGCCGCGCACCGCGGTGGCTCGGTGCCCCGACACGTGGATGGTCGAACGGCAGTTCCAGTACGGCATGATCATCGCCCAGCTTGTCGCGCCAGTAGTTCAGCTGACGCTCCTGTTCACCGGCTTCCAGCCAGCTGCGTTGCCACAGCGCGTAGTCTCGGTACTGGATGGGCAGAGCCGGCAGGGTCGCTTCGCTGCGCTGACAGGCCGCATCGTACAAGCGCACGAACTCGTCGATCAGCACGTTCAGCGACCAGCCGTCGGCAACGATGTGGTGCAGGGTGAGCAGCAGCACGTGCTCGTCGGTGGCCAGTTGCAGCAGGGTCACGCGCAGCAGTGGCCCCTGCAGCAGGTTGAAAGGTGCCTGCGCTTCGGCTTCAGCCAGAGCCGCGACACGGGCCTCGCGCTGCGCCACCGCCAGGGCGGTGAGGTCATGCTCGACGATGGCGACGGCCTGTGCGGCGACAACTTCCTGGTACAGGTGCTCGCCCTGGGTGCGCAGGCGCGTACGCAGGCTCTCGTGGCGCGCGACCAGGCGATCGAACGCCTGCTGCAGGGCTGCGCGGTCGAGCTCGCCCTTCAGGCGCACGGCCATGGGCAGGTTGTAGGCCGCGCCCTGCGGGTCCAGCTGCCAGAGAAACGACATGCGTCGCTGGGCGTAGGACAACCCGTCGCGGTCATCGCAGGCGACATCGGCAGGGATCGGAAACACGGAAAAGTCGACGCCCTCTGCCTGTAGCCCAGCCAGGAACAAACGGCGTTTTTCCGGCGGCAGTTCGATAAAGCGGCGAGCGAGTTTCAACGAGTTTTCGGCATTCATGCGATGCGTCCTTAGCGATAGGAAGCGGGACCACAGGGCCCAGTCATCCCTCAAAGACGAAACAACCGCGAGCTGATTTAGCCAAAGCCCCGGCCACCGACGACCGCCCGGGCTGCCCGATTAAATCGCCGGGTGGGCGACTCGTCTGAACGTCATACCCATTCTCCAGAAGGCGGCCCTCGCGATGCTCTCCACCCTGGCCAACACCCTGCGCAAGCGGGTCACTCAAGCGCTGCCCGGCAAACAGCCCAGCTACCGGATTTTCGATGTGCAACTGAAGCGGCGGATCGCGCTCAGCCCTTCGCTGACCCGCCTGGTGTTCAGCGGCCCGGATGTTGCCGAAATGACCACATTGGCGCCGGACCAGCGGGTCAAGCTGCTGTTTCCCGCGCCCGACGGCTCACGGCCAAACCTGAGCAACGAGCGGCACTGGAAGGCTGCCCACAGCGCCTTGCCGGCAGACCAGCGCCCGCCCATGCGCACCTACACCATCCGCGCCCTGCGCCGCGAGGCGCTGGAAGTGGATATCGATTTCGTGCTGCATGGCGTCAACGGCCCCGCTTCGGCCTGGGCTACCCACGCGCAGGTGGGTGACAGCTTGCAGATGGTGGCGCCCAACCTGGCCTATGAGGGCGACACCGGTGGCTATGAATGGAAACCGCCACAGGGTGTGCGCCACATACTGTTGGTCGGTGACGAAACCGCGCTGCCGGCAATTGCCGGCATTCTTGAGCAACTGGCCGACGACCAGCCCGGATTGGCGGTGCAGGCATTCATCGAGGTACCGCTGGAGGCTGACTGCCTGCCTTTGCACCATGGCAGCGCCACCGACCTTCACTGGTTGCCCCGCGAGTTGCTCAATTGCGAGCATGGCCAGGCCATGCAGCATGCCGTGCGCGAACTGGCCAGCCTGCCGCAGGGGCAAGCCGCACCGCGAGTGAAGCTGGAAGAGGTGGATATCGATACACGGATACTGTGGGAGCAGGCCAGTAGCGCCAACAGTGCGTTTCATGCCTGGGTGGCAGGGGAATCGGCGACCGTCATGGATATTCGCCGCTACCTGATCAAGGAGCGCGGGCTGCCGCGCGAGTGCCTGACCTTGATGGGCTATTGGCGGGCCGGGCGGACCTTTGATTGACTGGAACTAGCCGGGGGCGCTTTGCGCCTTTCGCCGGCAAGGCAGCCTCTATCACACAGGTGCGCGGGGTCAATGGCGACGAAGTGTTCAGTCTTCTGTAGGTGGGCACAGCAAGCTGTGCCGACAGGGATCAACGCCGGTGCACAGCTGGCGTCATGCGCATCCTGTTTGCTGCGCGACAGCGCAGCCCGGAAGGGCTGGGTGATCTCTCATGGAACACACTTTGATTGACTGATTTAGCGGTGACTTTGTGGGAGGCCACTCATCCCCTATAGGCTGCGCTGTCACGCGGAGAACAGTGCCTGGTGTGGGAGCGGGCTTGTCCCGCGAAGCAGGCAACGCTGTGCATGGCTCCGGCTTTGCCGGTGTTCGCGGGGCAAGCCCGCTCCCACAAGTTGACGCCAAATCAATACGTTGTTCTATGAGAGCGGGCTTGTCCCACGAACCCCGGCGCAGCCGGAGCCATGCACAGCGTTGCCTGCTTCGCGGGGCAAGCCCGCTCCCACAAGCGCCTCGGCAAAACGCTGCGCCACTTCATCAACCTGCTCGGCGCTGATGATCAGTGGCGGCAGGAAGCGCACCACTGCGCCATGCCGCCCGCCCAGCTCCAGGATCAGCCCGCGCTTCAGGCACTCACGCTGCACCTTGGCCGCCAGCTCTCGGTTGGCCAGCGGATGACCCAAGGCATCCGTTCTGCCCTGCGGGTCCACCAACTCGACCCCCAGCATCAAGCCACGCCCGCGAACATCACCCAGTTGCGGATAATCGCGCTGCAACTGCAGCAGGTGCTGGCGCAAACGCTGCCCCATGGCCTCGGCATGCTCGGCCAGGCGATGCTCGATCAGGTAGTTGATGACCGCCGACCCCGCGGCCATGGCCATCTGGTTGCCACGGAAGGTACCGGCATGCGCACCCGGCTTCCAGGTATCCAGCCAGTCGCGGTACACCACCACCGCCAGCGGCAGGCTGCCGCCAATGGCCTTGGACAAGGTGACCACGTCCGGCACGATGCCGGCATGTTCGAAGGCGAACATGCGCCCGGTGCGGGCAAAGCCGCTCTGGATCTCGTCGATGATCAGCGCAACGCCGGCCTGCTCGGTAATACGGCGGACCCCTTTGAGCCATTCGATATCGGCCGGGATCACACCACCCTCGCCCTGCACCACCTCAAGGATCACTGCCGCCGGCAGAGGCACGCCGCTTTCCGGGTCGAGCAGCAGGTTTTCCAGGTAATGCAGGTTGGCCCTGACCCCTGCTTCACCGCCCAGGCCGAAGGGGCAGCGGTAGTCGTAGGGGTACGGCATGAACTGCACGCCGTTGCCGAGCAAGGCGCCCAGCGGCTGCTTCGGCCCGTTGCTGCCCATCAGGTTCAACGCGCCCTGGCTCATGCCGTGGTAGGCGCCATGGAAGGCCAGCACAGTGCTCCGGCCGGTGGCCGTGCGCACCAGCTTGAGCGCCGCCTCCACGGCATCAGTGCCGGTCGGGCCGCAGAACTGTACCTTGGCCTCGCGGCGCAGCGTCTCGGGCAGAATGCCGAACAGGTCCTGGACGAAGCGGTCCTTCACCGGCGTGGTCAGGTCCAGGGTATGCAAGGGCAGCTCATCGGCCAGCACACGCTGGATCGCCTCGACCACCACCGGGTGGTTGTGGCCCAACGCAAGCGTGCCGGCGCCCGCCAGGCAGTCGATGAACTGGCGGCCTTCAACATCCTCCACATAGATGCCACGGGCGCGCTTGAGCGCCAGCGGAATACGCCGTGGGTAGCTGCGGGCATTGGACTCCTGCTGTTGCTGGCGTTGCAGCAGGGGGGATTCGGTAAACTCGTACAAAGGTTGCGACGCGCTGACCGGTGCAACCTGGGCAAGGCTGGAAGCGGTGGACATGGGTAAATCCTCGCAAGCAAGCGAATGGGCAGTTATCGCTTGAAA
>NZ_JBNRIK010000007.1:165922-211626 GCF_053557975.1 Pseudomonas sp. XP2 | reverse complement strand
CCCGCCCAGCCGATAAACATCAATGCCCGGATCGCGCCGGTACTTGCAAGAGCACCCGCAACCCATCGCTACGGCTGTCAAAGCGCAGGCTACCCGCACACCGCTGCACGATCGCCTGGACAATCGCCAACCCCAACCCGCAGCCGCCACTCTGCCCATTGCGCCAGAAGCGCTCGGTCAGGTGCTCAAGGTCGCCTTCGGCAATCCCTGGCCCGTGGTCGCGCACCATGAAGCCCACCTGGCCGTCGGCCATCTGCACCTCCAGCTCCACCGCCTCATCGCCGCCATGGCGCAATGCGTTGTCCAGCAGGTTGCGCAGCGCGGCCACCGCCAACGGTGCGGGCATGCCCAGGTAGATTTGCGTGGCTTCTTCAGGCAGACGCAGCACGATGCGGCGGTTGTCACCCCCACCGGCGTCCTGCACCGCCTGGCGGGCCACCTGCTCGGCGCTGCACTGCACCCCATCCTCGAACGACAGGCTGCCTTCCACCCGCGCCAGCATCAGCAACTGCTCCAGCGTGCGGTGCATGCGGTCGGTGCCCTGCTCGGCATGCTCCAGCGCCTGCTCGCGCACCGCGCCATCGGTCATGCGTGCCACCTGCAGGTGGGTCTTGATGGCGGTCAGCGGGCTGCGCAATTCATGGGCCGCATCGTCGGTCAGGCGCCGCTCGCGCTCAAGGGTCTGGGCTATACGCAGGAACAGCTGGTTCTGGGTTTCCAGCAAGGGCTGCAACTCGCTGGGCATGCCCGCCACCTGCAAGGGTTCGACACTGTCCGCGCGCCTACGGCGCAACGCGTCGCGCATGCGGTTGAGCGGCTCCAGGCCCTTGCCCAGGCCAATCCACAACAGCCCCAGGCTGCCGAGCAGGGCCATCAGCACGGGCGCCGAAGCGGCCAGCAGGATCGACTGGTTCAGCGCCTCGCGCTCCATGTGCCGGTCGGCAGTGGTGATGCGCACATCACCGTGGTTGTAGGTGAAGGTGCGCCACAGGGCATCGTCGATGGTCTGGTCACGGAAGCCACTGCGCTCGTCGTCCATGGCGCCATCGTGCTTATGGTTGCTGGCAAGGATCTCGCCACGCAGCGAACTGACCTGGCAGGCCATGCCGTCCGGCACACTGAACTGGTCGGCGGAAAAGTGCGCCTCCCCGCCCTTGGCAGTCAGGGGTTGCGGCAACTGGTCGATCAGGCCGGCGACCATGCGCGCCGAGGCTACCAGGCGCTGGTCGAGGGAAAACATCATCTGCTGGCGCAGGTCACGCAGCATCCACGCCGCGGCCAGCGCCCAGATGATCACGAAAGCGCTGCCCAGAATCAGGCTCAGGCGTACCCGCAGGCTCATGAGGCGGCCTCCTCCGGGGCCTGCGCAGGGCCCAGCCGATAACCCAGGCCACGCACGGTCTCGACAATGCCGTTGCCCAGCTTGCGCCGCAGGTGGTGGATATGCACGTTCAGGGCGTTGCTTTCGACTTCATCGCTGAAGCCGTATACGCAATCTTTAAGCTGTTCACTGGACAGCACCCGCCCGGGGTTTTGCAGCAACGCCTGGAGCAAGGCCTGCTCACGGCGGGACAGGTCGACCGATTGGCCGGCCAGGGTCGCCTCGCAGCTGCTCGGGTCATAGCGCAACGGCCCGTGCTCGATCACATTCACCGCCCGCCCGGCCACCCGCCGCAGCAGGGTATGCAGGCGAGCGGCCAGCTCGCGCAGGTCGAACGGCTTGAGCAGGTAGTCATCGGCGCCGGCCTGCAGGCCATCGACGCGGTCGGTGACGGCATCGCGGGCCGTGAGTACCAGCACTGGCAGGTCCACACCCTGCTGGCGCAGGCGGCGCAGCAGCTTGAGGCCGTCTTCGTCGGGCAGGCCGAGGTCGAGGATCATCACGTCGAACTGCGCGGCCTGCAACATCGCCCGCGCAGCGGCGGCGTTGCCCACCCGGTCCACGGTCAGGCCCTGGGCGGTGAGGCCGGCGCAGATGCCGGCGGCGATCAGGTCGTCGTCCTCGCAGAGCAGAACGTGCATGGTGGGGCTCCCGGAGTGGTGTGGCTGGCATTGCACCTTGGGCGGATTAAGGGGGCATTATGGACCTTTGTGGGTGGGTCAGGGTGTTCGTCTTGGGTGCAGTGGTGAGCACCAGGGCCCTACATCAACTCCTGTGGCGTATCGACATCCAGCAACACCCCGGCATCTGCCAGTTCGATCACCACACAACTGCCCCGATTGGCCTGCACCACCGAGCGCGCCCCTTCATCGCCGGACAATTGCCCCAGCGCAGGCCAGAAATCACGCCCGAACATCACCGGATGCCCCTGCTGCCCCGCATGGCGTGGCAACACGATGGTCGAAGCCGCGGCCGCTGCGGCCAGTTGGCGCAAGGTTGCCGACTCGATCCACGGCATGTCACCCAGCAAAATCGCCACTGCCTGGGCATGGCTGTCGAGCAAAGACCGAGCGCCGGCCGCCAGGCTGTGCCCCATGCCCGCGGCCGCTTGATGGCTGATGACTACCTGGCAATCGGGGGGCAAGCCAAAATCCTCGGCCCGCTCACCTGCGCGCAATACCACGCGCACATCATCGAACACCGCCCGGGCTCGCTCCACGCTATGCGCCAGCAAGCTGCGGCCATCGGCCAGGGTGGCCCGGCGCTTGTCGGAACCGAAACGCGTACCGCGCCCTGCCGCCAGCACCAGGGCCACCACGCTCACAGCGCCACCCGCGCAATGCCGTTGCGCACCCGCAGGATATCGGCCAACACCGCCAGCGCGATCTCGGCCGGGGTCTTGCTGCCCAGGTTGAGGCCGATCGGGGCATGGATGCGGCCCAATTCCACTTCACCCAGGCCGCCGATGCGCTGCAAGCGCTCACGGCGCTTGTCGGAGGTCACCCGGGAGCCCATCACGCCAATGTAGAAAGCCTCGGTACGCACCGCTTCAAGCATCGCCAGGTCGTCGATCTTCGGGTCGTGGGTCAAAGCCACCACCGCCGTGTCGGCATGGCAACCGCCATGGTGGATAAACTCCGAAGGCAACTCGCGGCGCACTTCAACGCCGTCCAGCCGCACGCCATCCAGCACTTCGTCCCGCGGCTCGCAAAGGATGACTTCAAACCCCATGCCTTTGCCGAACTCGGCACAAAAATGCGCCACGCTGGAATAGCCGGCCAGCAGCAGGCGCTGGGCCGCGCCGACACGCAAGCGAACACAGGCTGCTTCCCGCTCGACGCGTGGTCCCTGGGAAGGGTCATCGGCCAGATGGCGGGTACCTTCGGGCAAGCTCACTTCACGCAGCACCCGGCGCTGGCCCTGCAGCGCGCTTTCCATCTCACGCAGGTGCGCCTGCACCTCGCACTCGGCCGGCAAGTTCTCCACCAGCACTTCAAGCACACCGCCACACGGCAAGCGGACACTCGAACGCGGGTCGCTGCCATCGCCGTAACGCACGATGGCAACCGGCTCCGGGAATTCACCCAGGGCCACGCGTTCGAGAAAGTCGTCTTCGACACAGCCACCGGACAGCGACCCCAGCCACTGGCCACTGGCATTGACAGCCAGCAGCGAGCCCGGCGCACGCGGCGCCGAGCCATAGGTGGCCAGCACCGTGCACAACCACACACGTTGCCCGTTGCACGACCACTGCAAGGCCTGACGAATCACCTGTAGATCGAGATGTTGCACGTTTACTCCGCCTTCAGCTCGGCGAGCTGCTGTACCTTCAGGTCACCGGGCAGTCCACCCCACGCCTGGCGCAGGTAGTTGACCATATCCGTCACCTGCTGGTCATCCAGCTTGTCGGCAAAGCCTGGCATTGGCTGCATGCGTTCAAAGCCGGTGAACTGCTGTTCACGAATACCTTCGAGGATGACCTTGACCAGGTTGCGCGAGTCACCCTGGCGCAGCACGGTGTTGCCCTGCATGGCCACGGCGATGTGCGGCTTGCCCTCGCCGTCGACACCATGGCAGCCGGCGCAGACGTTCAGGTACTGCTGGTGGCCGCGCTTGGCGCTGTCGCTCATCTGCTCCAGGGCAACTGCCTGGATGGCCTTGGCCGGCGGTGGCTGGTCGCCCAGCAGGTAAGTGGCCATGGCCGCCAGGTCTGCGTCTTCCAGGTGTTGGGTGCTGTGGTGCACCACCGGGAACATCTCGTTGAACATGCTGCCCTGGGCACTGATGCCGTGCTTGAGGAAGGTGGTCAGGTCTGGCTGGGTCCAGCCGCGTTCGGCCAGGTCCTGGGCCAGCAGGCTCGGCGCCAGGTAGCCGCCAAGCAAGCCACCGGTCAGGCGCTGGTCCTGCTGCAGCGCGCCGATGGGATTGCGCGGGGTATGGCATTCGCCGCAATGGCCCATGACCTCGACCATGTACTGGCCACGCTGCCAGGCCGGGCTTTTGCCTTCGGTTGGCTGCAACTGCACGCTCTTGCCATACAGCATGTTCCAGCCACTCAGGCCCATCCGCACATTGAACGGGAAGCGCAACGCGGTCTGCGGTGCCGGGCGGTTGATCGGCGGGATGGTCATCAGGTAGGCGAGGATCGCGTCCGAATCTTCACGCTTGATCAGGTGGTACGAGGTGTAAGGCATCGCCGGATACAGATTGGCGCCGTCCTTGCGCTTGCCCTCGGTGACTGCGGCGAAGAACTCGTCGGCGCTGTAGTTGCCGATGCCGTATTGCTTGTCCGGGGTGATGTTGCTGCCGTAAATGGTGCCAAACGGCGAATGAATCGGCAGCCCGCCAGCATACGGCGCGCCGCCTTCGGCAGTATGGCAGGCCATGCAGTCGGCCGCGCGTGCCAGGTATTCACCGCGCTTGACCTGGGCCTCGTCGGCCGCCAGGGCAAACGAACTGACGGCCAGACCCAGTGCCAACGCCCATGCGCTACGTACAAAGCCCATGCTCAACCCTCCTTGACCAGGCCGAGATCGTTGAGCACCTTGCGGGTAGCGTCGTAATAACGCACGTAGCCGGTGCAGCGGCAGATGTGGTGCCCGAGGCTGGCCTCGATGCGGTCTTCCACTTCGCTCTTCTTCAACGGCTGGCGCTGGGCCGTTTCCACCAGCACGGTAGCAGCGTTGACGAACCCCGGCGCGCAGTAGCTGCACTGGAAGGCGAACAGGTCAACGAACTTCTGCTGGATCGGGTTCAGCGTCAGGTTGCCGGCCTCGTCCGGTTTGGCGTGGCCCTCGATGGTGCGCACCTTCTTGCCCTCGAAATAGTGGGCGCCGGTGATGCAGGTGCGCACTTCCTCGCTGGTGCCGTCGGGGTTGTCGACGATCACCACGCAGGCGTGGCAGATGCCCTGGCCACAGCCCAGGCGCGAGCCGGTGAGGTTCTGGTGTTCGTGCAGGTAGTCGATCATCGCCAGGTCAGCGGGGACCTCGACCGGGCCGACCGGTTGACCGTTGAGGGTCAGTTGCAGTGGACGGTTAGCCATTGAGGGCCTCCTTGATACGGGCTGGGGTGATAGGGAGATCGCGCACGCGCTTGCCGATGGCATGGGCAACGGCATTGCCGATGGCCCCCACGACCGGGATCATCACCACTTCGGCGATGCCCTTGGACGGGTCGGTCGGTGACAGCGGCGGGAGAATTTCGCTGGTCTGCTGCCACACCGCCACGTCGCGCGCATGCGGCAGGCGGTAGCGGTTGAAGTTCCAGTCGCCCTCCCCGGGCCCACCCTCGTACAACGGCATTTCTTCGGTCAGCGCGTGGCCGATGCCCATGGCGATACCGCCTTCTAGCTGGCCCTTGACCAGCTCCGGTACCAGCACCCGGCCGCACTCGACCCAGCTGTGATGGTTGAGCACTTGCACTTCATGGGTGCCCTTGTTGACCTTGACTTCAACGAGGGTTGCCACCGGGCTGTAGTAGGTGACCATGGCGTTGTTCAGCTGGGTATCGGGGTAGGCTGCGTTCTGCCGGTCGAGCAGGTGGTAACCGTGGCTGCTCATCTGCGCCTTCTTGGCGCTCACTGCGCCATCGCCGTACTTCACCGCCACGGCGTCGAGCGGGAAGCGCTCGCGCACGCCGTCGATGACGAAGTCAGCCTCGGCCCAGCTCCAACGGTTGAAACCGTGCACACTGGCGCCGGTGACCAGGCCCATGTCGTGGGCCTTCTGTGCCAGCTGGGCGAACGGGATCGGCTGCAGGCCGTTACCGGTCAGCTCACCATTGACCCACACCGCGTTCTCGCGGCGCACCACCAGCGGGTTGGCCTGGCCGCCATGCGGGCCCTGGCTCCAGATGGCCATGGCCGCCGGCCACAGGCCGTGGTTGAACAGCACGCGCGCCGCTTCGCGGGTGGCATGGCTGAAGTAGAAGGCCGAGTTGGTCGCCGACGATGGCGACGCCAGCTTGCCCACCCAGCGCGGGTTGCGCAGCGCGGCATCCTGCTCGGGCTGGCTGATCAGGTACGGGTTGCCACTGGTGCTCAGTTGCAGCTCTGGCCATTCGGTGACCGCAGTCCTGACCTCGTCAGCCGAGCGGCCAAGGAAATCGCTGACCACCAGGGCCTGCGAGGTAGACATGCCGGTGCCCAGCTCGGTGCCGATGTGGCGCAGGCTGATGCGGCCCTCGCGGCTGAACTCGATGCTGGCCATCGGCGCCTCGGAGCCGGTGCCGAAGTCCTTCTGGCAAATTGCAAAGCCCACGCCGTACCAGTGGTCCTGGTCCTGCGCGTCCATCTGCTGCTTGCGCGTATCGCGGTTGCGCCACCCTTCATGCACGGCGGCCTTGTCGAGAATCTCGTACAGACGCAGCGCGCCCGCCGGCACCGCGCCCTGGGTGTTTTTCATGCCCGATTTCAGCGCGTTGGCACGGCGCAGGTCGATGGCATCGACGCCCAGGCGGCCGGCAATTTCATCGACCATCATCTCGGTGGCCGCCATGCTCTGCAAGGTGCCGTAGCCGCGCATGGAGCCGGCCTCGACACCGCGAGAATGGTAGGCGGTGACCGACAGGTCGTTCTGCGGCATGTAATAGATCGACTGCGCTGCCGTAGCCCCCACCGCAGCTACCGACGGGCTGTAGTTGATGCGCCCGCCGCCGTCGCAGCTCATGTCGGCGCGGAAGATCTTGAAGCTGTTGTCCTTTTTGTCCACGGCCAACTGGTAGCGGATATCGAAGGCATGGCGCTTGATGCCACTCTGGAACTGCTCGTAACGGTCGTTGGCCAGGCGGATCGGCACGCCGGCGCCATACAGCGCAGCCACGGCGGCGTAGAAGACGAAGATGTTGTTGTCTTTGGAGCCATAGCCCACGGTGTAACCCGGGTGCATGTTCAGCGTGTTCAGGGCGAAACGCGACGGCTTGATCATGTGCACGCATTCCTGCGCCACTTCGAACGGGCACTGGGTGGCGACCACGAAGTGCAGCGTGCCGCTGGCCGGGTCGTACCAGCCATTGCCGTTGTCCGGCTCCAGCGCGGCGGGTTCGATGGACGGCGTTTTGTAGCGCTCGTCGAACACCAGCCAGTCCTCGGGCGGGTTGTCCAGTTGCTCGGCCATGCGCTTGGCGTAGAACAGCCCCTGCTCGGTCAGGTCGCCATGCTGGTTGGGCTGTTTCGACCACACCGGCTTGCGGTTGAGAATGGTCGGGAACAGCATGGAATTCTTCAGGCTCGAGAATTCATCGTCGTCGAACGGCGTGGCACCGCCGACGCGCACGAAGCGGAAGCTGCCGTAAGGGTCGCGCTGGTACAGCGGTGCCTGGGCGCCGTAACGGATCGCCTGTTCGTTGAACTGCAGCTTGCGTTTGGCCTGGCGGAAGCGCTCGAAGTCGTGCCAGATCAGGATTGCCACCGGGTGGCCAATGAACATCGGCACCTTGCCGGGCGGCAGCAGCGGGTCGGGCGAATGGGCCTCGGGCCAGGCGAGACCGTCTTTCTCAAGGTCGGCAGCGGTAACGATGCGGTCCGGCTGCAACTCGCTTCCGAGCAGGCTAAGGTCATGCCCGGCATAGATACGGTCGGCCTTGGTGGCCTTGAGCAGCAGCGCGTGGCCTTGCTGCGTTGGCCAGCCAGGCATGTCCTTGGCGCGGATATCGCGGGCGAACACCTTGTCGCCACACACCTTGGACAAGGCATCGTTACGGAAACGCGCCTTGCCGTCATGGTTCATCCACTTCTGCGGCGAGGTGGTGACGCGGTCCTCCATCAGTGCGGCGAACGCCTGGCTGCCGAGTGGCGCCATGGTCACACCGACACCAGCTATCAGCCCGCCTTGCAAGAAGGCGCGCCTGGAAATATCACGGTTGGACATGCTTGATCCTCTGGGCAGTGGGGGGCCTGCCCTATTTTTGATTCTAGTGCTAGCGGGGAAAGCTGACTTGCGCGTCAACTTTACAGCAAGTGAGTGGGGATAGGCAAAGTCAAGCCGACAATATGTCGCGGTGTGTCTGGGGTGATGGGGGATTGGGGGTGGGCTGTCAGGTGTTTGCCGGGGGATTCTTGGCGCCTGGGAGATCGAGCGCCGCGCGGGCGGCGCTCGATCTCACAGGCGCTGAAAATCCCCGACAAGCATCTGCCCAAAAACCAGAGTTAACCTTCCTTTAATCAACCCCAGCCAGCATGGCCCCATTCCTAGATCTGCCAAGGCGAAGACATGCGCGTCCTCCTGCTCTTCCTCACACTGCTTCTGGCCGGGCCGTTGCAGGCCAACCCGTTCGATGTAAAACCGGACTTCCTGCCGGTCGACCAGGCCTTCGTGCTCACCCACGACCGCCAGGCCGATGGCCAGATGCGCCTGTATTTCCAGATCAAGCCGGGCTACTACCTGTACCAGAAGCGCTTGAAATTCGACGGCCTGCCTGCCGAGCAGCACCCGCAGTTGCCGCCGGCGCTCAACCACCATGACGAATTCTTTGGTGACAGCGCGGTGTACCGCGACCAGCTCGAACTGCTGCTGCCGGCCAATGCCCAAGGCCAGTTGCGCCTGGGCTGGCAAGGCTGCGCCGACGCCGGCCTGTGCTATCCACCGCAAACCACCCTGATCGAGCTGGGCGGCAGTGTGGCCCCAGCCGCCGAGCAAGCCAGCGACCAGGCCCTGGCCAGTGGCCTGCAACAGGGCCACCTGGCCTGGAGCCTGCTGGCGTTCTTCGGCCTGGGCCTGTTGCTGGCGTTTACCCCCTGCTCGCTCCCGATGCTGCCGATCCTTGCCGGGCTGGTACTGGGCAATGGCGCCAGCGCCCGAGGCGGCTGGCTGCTGGCCGGGGTGTATGTGCTGAGCATGGCACTGGTGTACGCCGCCCTGGGCGTGGTTGCCGCGCTGCTGGGTGCCAGCCTGCAGGCCTGGCTGCAGCAACCCTGGCTGCTGGGCAGCCTCGCGGGACTGTTCGTGCTGCTGGCCCTGCCCATGTTTGGCGCCTTCGAGCTGCAACTGCCCGCCGCCGTGCGGGACCGCCTTGACCGCGCCGGGCAAGGCACCCGTGGCGGCAACCTGTATGGCGCGGCGCTGCTCGGGGCGTTGTCCGGCCTGCTGCTGGGCCCGTGCATGACTGCGCCATTGGCCGGCGCGCTGCTGTACATCGCCCAGAGCGGCGACGTGCTGCAGGGCGCGCTGGTGCTGTTCAGCCTCGGCCTGGGCATGGGCGTACCGCTGCTGTTGCTGGTAACCCTGGGCAACCGTTACCTGCCGCGCCCAGGCGCCTGGATGGACCGGGTCAAGGGCGTGTTCGGCTTCGTGTTCCTGGCCATGGCGCTGTATACCGTGCGCAGCCTGTTGCCCGCCACGCTGCTGCTGGCCCTGAGCGGCGCCTGGCTGATCGCCCTGGCCTGGGCCACCTGGCCGGTCCTGCAGCGCCTGCCAGCGTTGCGCGCCGTACCGTTGCTGGGCGCCCTGTGGGGCGGCCTGTTGCTGGTAGGCGCCGCAGCCGGTGGCGATGACCTGTGGCAGCCGCTGCGCCCGTTCACCGGTGGTGGTGGCGCGCCAGTCGCTGGCCAGCATGCCGAAGACAGCTTCGTCACGGTCAGCCGCCCCGAAGACCTGCAACGTGAACTGGATGCGGCCAAGGCTCGTGGCCAGTGGGTGATGCTCGACTACTATGCCGACTGGTGCGTGTCGTGCAAGGTCATGGAAAAACAGGTGTTCGCCCGCAGCGACGTGCAGGCCGGCCTGGCCGGGGTGCACCTGCTGCGCCTGGACGTGACCGCCGACAGCCCAGCCAGCAAAGCCTTGCTGCAGCGCTACCAGGTACCCGGCCCGCCCAGCATCATCTGGATCGGCCCGGAAGGCGACGAACGCCGCGCGCGGCGCATTACCGGTGAGGTGGATGCCGCCGCGTTCCAGCAACACTGGGCCCAGACCAGGAGCCAAGGCTGATGCTGACCGTAACCCTCGGGCCACTGACGATGGCCCTCAACCACCTGTTGATGCTCACCGCCCTGGTGATCGCCAGCGTGGTCGGCTGGTGGGTCGCCCGGCGTGGCGGCGAAAGCCCGGAATCGGCGCTGTTCAACCTGTTCCTGATCGGCCTGCTGTGCGCCCGTGCCGGCTTCGTGCTGGCCTACTGGCCGATGTACCGCGATGAGCCGTTGCAAATGATCGACATCCGCGATGGCGGGTTCCTGCTCTGGACGGGCCTTGTCGGCATCGTCTTTGGTGCCCTGTGGCAGGGCTGGCGCCACCCAGGCCTGCGCCGCCCGCTGGGCTGGGCGCTGTTCAGCGGCGCGCTGTTCTGGGGCCTGGCCAGCTTCGGCGGACATTTGTACAGCAAAGGTACCGAGCTGCCCGAACTGAGCCTGCGCAACGCTGGCGGCCAGCCGGTGGCGCTGCACAGCTACCGCGGCAAGCCATTGGTAATCAACATCTGGGCCACCTGGTGCCCGCCTTGCCGGCGCGAGATGCCGGTGCTGCAACAGGCGCAAGGCGAATACCCGCATGTGACCTTCCTGTTCGTCAATCAGGGCGAGACCCCGGAAAACGTCAGCACCTTCCTCGCCACTACCGGCCTGAGCCTGACCCACGTGCTGTTCGACGGCACCGGCCTGCTGGCCCAACGGGTCGGTTCCATGGCCCTGCCCACGACCTTGTTCTATGACGCCGACGGGCGGCTGATCGGCAGCCACCTGGGCGAGCTGTCCCGGGCCAGCCTGCGCCACGCCCTGGAACCTTTCGACCGGGCCACTGCGCCCGCCCCTGCCGCACAAGGAAACTGACATGCGACTGACTGCACTGCTGCCCCTGTCCCTGGCCCTGCTGGCCGCCCCGCCCCTGCAGGCCGAAGAGCTGCCCAAGGCGGTTCAGCAACTGCAAGCCAAGGGCGCCGTGATCAAAGGCAGCTTCAACGCGCCTGACGGCCTGCGCGGCTACGCCGCGGAGTACCAGAACAACGCCCTGGCCCTGTACCTGACCCCTGACGGCAAGCACGTAGTGGTCGGCAGCCTGTTCGACGAACAAGGCAAGGACCTTAGCGCCGAGCCGTTGGAAAAGCTGGTGTATGCACCGATGAGCAAAGCAATCTGGGCGAA
Source organism: Pseudomonas sp. XP2 (assembly GCF_053557975.1). Taxonomy (NCBI): domain Bacteria; kingdom Pseudomonadati; phylum Pseudomonadota; class Gammaproteobacteria; order Pseudomonadales; family Pseudomonadaceae; genus Pseudomonas; species Pseudomonas sp. XP2. The sequence continues at coordinate 200,170 of NZ_JBNRIK010000007.1, read as the reverse complement.
GCTGGAGAAAACCGCCTGGATCGCCGACGGCAAGGCCGATGCACCGCGCAAGGTGTACCTGTTCAGCGACCCGAACTGCCCTTATTGCAACATGTTCTGGGAACAGGCGCGGCCGTGGGTGGAGTCGGGCAAGGTGCAGTTGCGCCATATCATGGTCGGCATCATCCGCGAGGACAGCCCGGGTAAATCGGCGGCGCTGCTGGCTGCGAAAGACCCGGCCAAGGCACTGCAACAGCATGAAAAAGCCGGCAAGGCCAGCACGCTGAAGGCACTGGAGCAGGTGCCTGAGGCGGTGCAGCAGAAGCTGGCAGCCAACATGGCATTGATGGAAGAGATGGGGTTGCAGGCGACTCCGGCGATTTTCTATCAGGATGAACAGGGCAATCTGCAAAGCCAGCAAGGGGCACCGCGGCCAGAGATGCTGGGCAAGATACTGGGTAAACGCTAGCGGATGTCTTGAGTTTTGCAGTGGGGCGGAGATCGAGCGCCGCCCGCGCGGCGCTTCGCGGGGCAAGCCCGCTCCCACATCTGTTTCGGGCCAATTTCGCCTGTGCCTTCCGCGCGCGCACCCTTGGCGCATGGCTGGAAATGGAAGAGGAGCGAATGCTCACCCTTCGATATCCAATGGGACGAACAGGGGGCGCGCGCCAATGACTCAGGAGTGATTGGCCCGAAACAAATGTGGGAGCGGGCTTGCCCCGCGAAGCGCCGCGCGGGCGGCGCTCGATTTCCGCCGCACCGCAAAACCTAGGGCGAACCCTAATCCTACAACCCCTCAAGCTCGGCCATCAGGTCACTAAGCCGGTCAACCTTGTCGTCATCCAGCGCACCGCCCTGCAACCCCTGCACATACTCGGCCAGCTCCTCCACCGTGCTGCACTCGAACATCGCCCTCAACGGCACGTTCAACTGCAATTGCTTCTGCACCCGCGAAGCGATCTGCGTGGCCAGCAGCGAATGCCCGCCCAGCTCGAAGAAGTTGTCGTGCACCCCCACCCGCTCGGCCTTGAGCACATCGGCCCAAATGCCCGCCAACACTTCCTCCAGCTCGTTGCGCGGCGCCTGATAGGCCTGGCTGTGCTGGCCGCCGATGTCGATGGCCGGCAGGGCCTTGCGGTCGAGTTTGCCGTTGGCGTTGTGCGGCAGGCTGTCGAACCAACCCCAGTGCAGCGGCACCATGTACTCTGGCAACCCAGCCCGCAGGCGCTGCTTGATCTGCTCCAGCAATGCGCCATCGGCGGCGATACCCTGGTGTGCCACCAGGTAACCGACCAGATGTTTGCCGTTGACGCCTTCCTGCACGCCCACTGCAGCATCGCGAATCTCGGCCTGTTCGTGCAGGCGGGCTTCGATCTCGCCAAGCTCGATGCGGTAACCACGGATCTTCACCTGGTGGTCGATGCGCCCGACGTACTCCAGCACACCGTCCGGGCGCTGCCGTGCGAGGTCACCGGTCCGGTACAGCCGCTCTCCAGGTAGCCCGTAAGGGTGAGGCATGAACGCCATTGCCGTGCGCGCCGGGTCACCGACATAGCCACGACCAACACCCGTGCCAGCCACGCACAGCTCGCCCACCGCGCCCAGCGGCACCAGTGCCTGCTCTTCGCCGAACAGGTACAGGCGGTTGTTGTCGGTCGGAGTGCCGATCGGCAAGTAGCTGCCTTGGGTCGACGCGGCATCGACGCGGAAGAACGCCACGTCATCCGAGCACTCTGCCGGCCCGTAGGCGTTGACCAGGCCGATCTGCGGGTAACGCTGCAGCCACTGCGCCGCCAGTTCCGGTGGCATGGCCTCGCCGGTCGGCAGCATCCAGCGCAGGCCGTCGAGGGCCTGATGGTCGTTGGCCAGCATACCCTGGATCAGCGACGGCACGCTTTCCAGCACGGTGATGCCGGTGGCCTGCACATGCGCCAGCAGGCCCTGCGGATCATGGGCGATGGCGTTCGGCACGACCTCGACCTTGGCGCCGAACAGCGGCGCGGCAAGGAACTGCCACACCGAAATATCGAAGCTTTGCGATGCGGTCTGGGCGATCACGTCATGCTCGCTCAGGGCCAGGTACGGCACCTTGCTCAGTTGGTTGTTGAGCATGCCGCGCTGCTCGACCATCACCCCTTTCGGCAGGCCGGTCGACCCTGAGGTGTAGATCACATAGGCGAGGTTGTCCGGGCCACTGTGGATGCCCGGGTTGTGGCTTGCGATCTGGCTGGCCTGGATGTCTTCCCAGACCAGCAATTGCGGCCGCAGTGCAACCGCCAGCTCGCCCAGCAACTGCCGCCCCTGCTCGGCACAAGCGGCGCTGCACACCAGCACTGGCGTACGGCTGAGCTGGATGATGCTTTGCAGGCGCGCCGCCGGCAGGCCCGGGTCCAGCGGCAGGTAGCCCGCGCCGGCCTTGAAGCTGCCAACGATCATGCCCAGCAGCGGCAACCCGCGCTCGGCCAGCAGCGCCACCGGCTGATCCACGCCGACCCCGGCAGCCACCAGGGCATGGCCCAGGCGGTTGGCTGCCAGGTTCAGCCCGGCGTAGTCATAGGACGCCTCCAGGCAGCGGGCCACAGTGCGCTGCGGATGTGCGGCCACTTGTGCTTCGAACTGTGCGATGTAGCTCTGCTCCAGCGGATAGGACCGCTCGGTCCGGTTGCAGTCGTCCAGCAGGAAACGCTGCTCCTCGGCACCCAACAACGGTAGCTCGCTCACCTCCCCTTCAAAGCCTTGTACCAGCGCCAGTAGCAGGCGCTTGAACTCGGCCAGCAGGCGCTCGACGGTCGGGTAGTCGAAGTACCGTTGGTCGAACGACAGGTGCAGGCCCAAGTCGTCGCCCGGGTAGCACACCGCCGTCAACGGGAAGTTGGTATGGGTACGGCCCGAGTCGGAGCTGGCGTTCAGGTGCTGGGCGTGGTCGAGCACGGCGGTTTCCACCGGCGCGTTCTCGAACACGAACAGGCTGTCGAACAGCGGCTGGCCCTTGGGCAGGTCGCTGCACTCCTGGATCGCCACCAGCGGCAGGTATTCGTACTCGCGCAGTTCCATGTTGCTTTGCAGCAGGCCCTGCAACCACTGGCGCACACTGCAACGCTCAGCGGATGCGGGCAACTGCACACGCAAGGCAACGCTGTTGATGAACAGGCCGACGGTGCGCTGCATCTGCGGCATGCTGACCGGGCGCCCGGCCACGGTCACGCCAAAGGCGACGTCGCGGTCGCCGCTGTAGCGTGCCAGCACCAAGGCCCAGGCCGCCTGGGCGAAGGTGTTGACGGTAAGCTGGTGGGCCTGGGCCAGTTCGCGCAGGCGCACGCCGTCACTCACCGCCAGGCGGGTGTAGCAGTCGCCGACGACCATGCCGCTGCCGGCGTGGTCATGCCGCAGCGGGCGGTCGCTGGGGATGGCGGTGGCGCGTTCGAAGCCGGCCAGGTTGGCCTGCCACCAGGCGCGCGCATCCTCCAGGCCCTGGCGCTGCAACCAGCCGATGTAATCGCGGTAACGCGGCGGCACCGGCAACTGGGCCTGGCGGCCTTCGCCGAGGGCCTGGTAAACCTCAAAGAAGTCGTTCATCAGCAGCGAGCGGCACCAGGCATCGATAAGGATGTGGTGGTTGCTCATCATGAACCAGTAGCGCTCGTCGGCCACACGCACCAGGCGCAAGTGGAACGGTGCTTCGCTGAGCAGGGCAAAACCGGCCTCGCGCTCCTGCTTGTGCAGGGCCTGCAGGCGCTGCTCCTGGGCCTCGTCAGCAAGGCCGCGCCAGTCCTGGTAGTCCACCGCCAGGTTGCCCGGTTTGTGGATGATCTGCAGCATCGCCTCGCCGCTGTTCCAGCTGAACGATGCCCGCAACGCTTCGTGACGTGCCACCACGGCCTGCCAGGCCTGGGCAAAACGTTCAGGGTCCAGCGCGCTGTTGATGCGGTAGCGGTCCTGCATGTAGTAGAGGCCGGTGCCTGGCTCCAGCAGGGTGTGCAGCAGCATGCCTTCCTGCATCGGCGTCAGTGGGTAGACGTCCTCGATCTGCGCAGCGGGTACCGGCAACGCGTCGATCTGCTCCTGAGTGAGATGCGCCAGCGGGAAGTCCGACGGGGTGAAGCTGGTGTTGCCATCGGCCAGGCAATGCGCGACCAGCGCCAGCAATTCCTGGCGATAGGCCTCGGCCAGGCGGGCGATGGTTTGCGGGTCATAGCGCTCGGCGCTGAAGGTCCAGCGCAGCTGCAAGGCCCCCCCATATACCTGGCCATCGACGCTCAGCCAGTTAGGCAGTGGTGCATCGAGGTCATGCGCCTGGCCGGCCGGTGCTTCCAGGGGCTGGAACAGCGCCGCGCTGTCGAACTGCTGGTCGAACTGGCCCAGGTAGTTGAAGGTGATACGCGCCTGCGGCAAGGCCGCCATCTGCTCGCGCCCGGCCGTGTCCGCCAGGTAGCGCAATACGCCATAGCCCAGCCCCTTGTGCGGCACCTGGCGCAGTTGCTCCTTGATACGCTTGATCGAGCCGGCCAGCGCCACGTCGCCTTCGCCTGCCAGCGGGCGCAAGCTGAGGGGATAGGCGTTGGTGAACCAGCCAACGCTGCGGGTCAGGTCCATGTCTTCGAACAACCCGTCACGGCCATGGCCTTCAAGCTGTACCAGCACTTCTTCATCGCCGCTCCACCGGCTCAACGCACGCGCCAGTGCAGTCAGCAGCAGGTCGTTGACCTGGGTGTGGTAAGCCGCCGGGGCCTGTTGCAGCAGTTGCCGGGTCTGCTCCACGTCCAGGCCGATGGCCAGGGTCTGCGCATGGCGGTGCAGGTTGCCGCCCTGCGGGTGATCACACGGTAGCTCGCGACGCACGCCGCCCAGCTGGCCTTGCCACCAGCTCAGCTCGTCACGCAACGAATCGCTGCCGGCGTAGCTGGCCAGACGCGCAGCCCAATCGCCCATGGCATGGGTCTTGGCCGGCAGTGGCTGGCCGCGGTAAAGCGCCTGCAGGTCCTCCAGCAGCACCCGCCAGGACACGCCATCGACCACCAGGTGATGGATCGCCAGCAACAGGCGCTGGCTGCCCTGCCCGTCACCCACCAGCAAGGCGCGCAGCAGTGGGCCCTGTTGCAGGTCGAGGCTGCGCTGCAGGTCGGTGTACAGCGCCTGACAATCAGCGAAATCGGCAACGGTGGCGGTCCACAGCAATGGCCTGGTATCAGGCTGGGCGTATTCGGCCTGCCAGCGGCCATGGGCCTGGCTGAAGCGCAGGCGCAGGCTGTCGTGGTGCTGCACCAGCAGCGCCAAGGCCTGCGCCAGTACCGCCTCATCCAGCGGTTGGCGCGCCTCCAGCAACACGGCCTGGTTCCAGTGCTGTGGCTGGGGTACTTCACTGTCGAAGAACCAATGCTGAATCGGTGTCAGCCCGGCCTGGCCCTGGCGCAGCCCCTGTTCCACCGTGCTCGCGGTTTCGCTGTGCTGAACGACAGCCGCCAGGGTCTGGATGGTCTGGTGCTGGAACAGGTCGCGCGGGGTGAATTGCAACCCGGCCTGACGGGCCCGGCTGACCACCTGGATGGACAGGATCGAATCGCCGCCCAGTTCGAAGAAGTTGTCCTGTACACCGACCTGGGCAACGTTGAGCACATCGCGCCAGATCTGCGCCAACTGCCTTTCCACCTCGTTGCCAGGTGCCTGGTAGTGCTGACGCGCTTGTTCCAGGTCCGGCAGCGGCAGCGCACGGCGGTCGAGCTTGCCGTTACCCATCAGCGGCAGGCTGTCGAGCAGTACCAGGTGCGCAGGCACCATGTAGTCCGGCAGGTGCTGGCGGGCATCGGCTTTCACCGCTTCACGCAGCAGGTTTTGCGCCTCGCTACCCGCGTTGGCCTGCTTGCACACCAGGTAACCCACCAACTGCTTGCCGCCCGGCAGGTCGAGGGCCAGCACCACGGCCTCGTCGACATCGGCGTGCGCCTGCAAGCGGCTCTCGATTTCACCCAGCTCAATACGGAAGCCGCGAACCTTCACCTGCTGGTCGGCACGGCCGACGTACTCGACCAGGCCGTCAGTGCCCAGGCGCACCAGGTCGCCAGTGCGATACAAGCGGCCACCTTCGATGCTGAACGGGTCGGCGACGAAGCGCTCGGCGCTGAGGCCCGGGCGGTCGTGATACCCCTGAGCCAGGCCGACGCCGCCAACGTACAGTTCGCCAATGCCGCCTTGCGGCAACAGGGCAAGGTCGTCGTCGAGGATATAGGCCGTGCGGCTACCGATGACGCGGCCGATCGGTACGCTGCCAAGGTCCGCTGGCAACTCGTCTGGCGCCAGGCAGGCCAGCGGCATGACCACGGTTTCGGTCGGGCCGTAGGCGTTGAAGCACTGCTGTGGCGCAAAGGCCTGGCGAATACGCTGCAGGTGCTCGCCGGTCAGCGCTTCGCCGCCGGTGATCACCAGGCGCACCGGCAGTTGCTCGCCCTGCCCGCCCAGGTATTGCGCCAGCTGGCTACCGTAGCTGGGGGTAAAGCCCAAAATGCTCACCTGCTGCTCGCGCACCAGCTGGCAGATGTCCTCGGCGCCCCACTGCCCCTGGGCGCGCAGCACCACGCGGGCACCGCACAGCAACGGCACCCACAGGCGCTCGCTGGCAGCGTCGAAGTTGATCGAATAGAAATGCAGCTCGCAATCATCGCTGCGCATGCCGAACGCGGCGATGACCGCTTGGCAGTGCATGGCAAATTCGCCATGGCTGACCACCACGCCCTTGGGCTTGCCGGTGGAGCCGGAGGTGTAGATCAGGTACGCCTGATGCTGCGGCAGGCTGAGGTTGTCCAGCGGCGCATCGCTGTAGGCCGACAGGCTGGCGGCATCGTCCTCCAGGCTCCAGCGGGCCACGCCCTCAGGCAGCTCGCCCAGGGTTTGCAACAGCTCACGCTGGCTGAGCAGCAGGCCGATGCGGCTGTCTTCGATCATGTAGCGCAAGCGGTCGAGCGGGTACTCGGGGTCGAGCGGCACGTAGGCGCCGCCGGCCTTGAGGATGGCCAGCAGGCCGACGACCATTTCCAGCGAGCGCTCCAGCGCCAGGCCCACACGCACCTGCGGGCCGACGCCACGCTCGCGCAGGGCGCGGGCCAGGCGGTTGGCCCGCTGATCGAGTTCAGCGTAAGTCATGTGCTGGCCAGCGAAGGTCAGCGCGCCAGCCTGTGGTGTGCGCGCCGCCTGGGCGGCGAACAGGCCGTGCAGGGTCTGGTCGAGGTCGAAGTCGTGCTCGCCCTGCAACTGACCCGCCAGCACCTGCTGCTCCGCACCGCTCAGCATCGGCAGCTCGCACAGGCGCTGCTGCGGGTTGTCCAGCAAGCCGACCAGCAGGTGCTGCCAGTGCTCGGCCATGCGCGCTATGCGCGGTTCGTCGAACAGGTCGCGGCTGTAAGTCAGGCAGCAACCCAGGCGGCCGTCGAGGTCGGTGACCTCCAGGTACAGGTCGAACTTGGTGGCACTGGCGTCATTGAGCAGGTAATCCACCTGCATGCCGGCCAGTGTGCGGCTTTGCTGGAAAGCCCAGCGCTGCACGTTGCACATCACCTGGAACAGCGGGTTGTAAGCGCTACTGCGCGGCGGTTGCAACGCCTCCACCAACTGGTCGAACGGCAGGTCCTGGTGCGACTGGCCTTCGATCGCGGCCTGGCGCATCTGCTCCAGCAGTGCGTTGGCGGTCATCTGGCCATCCAGCTCGCAGCGCAGCACCTGGGTATTGAGAAATGCGCCAATCAGGCCTTCGCTTTCCGGGCGGATGCGGTTGGCCACCGGCGCGCCAATGCGCAGGTCACGCTGGCCGCTGTAGCGGTGCAGCAAGGCGGCTAGGGTGGCGGTCATGGTCATGAACAAGGTCAGGCCGCGCTGGCTGTTGAAGGCATGCACGCGGGCGACCAGCGCCGGGTCGAGCTCAAAGCGGTACAGCTCGCCGCGGTGGCTCTGCACTGCCGGGCGCGGGCGGTCGGCAGGCAGCGCCAGCACCGGGTGCTCGTCACCCAGGCGGTCCTTCCAGTAGGCCAGTTGACGAGCGCCCTCGCCGCTTTCCAGCCATTGCCGTTGCCATACGCTGTAGTCCAGGTATTGCACCGGCAGCGGCGCCAGCGGCGACTCGCGGTCATCGACAAAGGCTTCGTACAGTTCGCCTAGCTCGCGGGCGAAAATGTCCATGGCCCAGCCTTCGGTGACGATGTGGTGCAGGGTGAGCACGAAGAAATGCTCGCGCTCGTCAGCCTTGACCAGGCAGGCGCGCAGCAGCGGGCCGCGCTCCAGGTCGAACGGCTGGTGCGCCTGGTCGTCGGCCAGTTGTTGCAGATGTTGCTGGCGGGCCGCGCCGGGCAAGGCGCTCAGGTCTTGCCAGACGAGGTGCAGGCCGCTGTCTTCGGCCACGCACTGATACGGTACGCCGTCGATGCTGGGGAAGGTTGTACGCAGGGTTTCGTGACGCACGATCAGCGCCTGCAACGCACGCTCGAAGGCGTCCACGTGCAGGGTGCCGCGCAGGCGTGCCATGCCGCCGACGTTGTACGCCGGGCTGTCCGGCTCCATTTGCCAGAGGAACCACATACGCTGCTGCGAGTACGACAGCGGCACCGCCTGACGGCGGTCGACCCGGGCGATTGCGCCTTGCAGGTTGCGCTCGCCGGCGGCGCGGATGCGTGCGATTTCGGCACAGAAGGCGCCCAGTTCACTGGCTTCGAACAGGGCCTTGAGCGGCAGCTCGACATCACAGGCCTGGCGGCTGCGCGAGACGATCTGAGTGGCCAGCAGCGAGTGCCCGCCCAGGGCGAAGAAGTCGTCCTGCAGGCCGACGCGCGGCAGGTTCAGCACCTCACGCCAGATGGCGGCGACCTGTTGTTGCAACTCGGTGTGGGGCTCGACATGTTCGCGTTGCTGCCACACCGGGGCCGGCAGCGCCTTGCGGTCGACCTTGCCGCTGGGGCCCAGCGGCAGCTGTGCCAACGGGATGAGCTGCGCCGGCACCATGTACGCGGGCAGTTGCTCAGCCAGCACGGCCAGGAGTTCGGCTGGCTGCGCACTGCCACTGTAGTAACCCACCAGTTGCGCACCAACGGCGTCCTTGTGGATCAGCACCAGCGCCTGTTCCACACCCTGCTGTGCCAACAGGCAGGCCTGTACTTCCTCCGGCTCGACGCGGAAACCACGCACCTTTACCTGCTGGTCGAGGCGACCGAGGTATTCCAGGGCCTGTAGCTGCACCTGCCAGCGCGCGCGGTCACCACTGCGGTACAAGCGCTCGCCGTGGCCGTCGGCCTGGGGCACGAAGCGCTCGGCGGTAAGACCCGGACGGCCCAGGTAGCCACGGGCCAGGCCAGCGCCACCGAGGTACAGCTCGCCCGACACGCCGGGGGCAGTCAGTTCAAGCTCATCGTCCAGCACGCGGCACAGCACATTGCCCAGCGGGCGACCGATTGGCGAGCGCTCGCCGTCCGCCACCTGGCAGTGCCAGTGGGTGACGTTGATGGCGGTTTCGGTCGGGCCGTAGCGGTTGTGCAGCTGCACCTGCGGCAGCACCTGCAGCACGCGGTCACGCAGCGCGGCGGGCAATGCTTCGCCACCGGAGAACACCCGGCGCAGGCTGCTGCAGGCACCCGCCTGCGGCTCCTGGACGAACACCTGCAACAGCGGCGGCACGAAGTGCAGCGTAGTCACGCCATGGGCCTGCACCAGCGAGGCGATGCGCTGCGGGTCGCGGTGTTCGCCGGGGCCGGCGAGTACCAGCTTGCAGCCGGTTACCAGTGGCCAGAAGCACTCCCACACCGACACGTCGAAGCTGATCGGCGCCTTCTGCATCAGCACATCGCTGTCATCCAGCGCATAGGTCGCCTGCATCCACTGCAGGCGCTCGGCCAGCGCTGCATGGGTATTGCCCACGCCCTTGGGCTGGCCGGTGGAGCCGGAGGTGTAGATCACGTAGGCCAGGTTGTCGCCGTGCAGGTGCAGGCCAGGCGCGTGGCTGGGCCAGCTGTCCAGGTGCAACTGGTCGAGGGCAATGGCGCTGACGCCGTCGACCTGTGGCAGCTTGCCCAGCAGGCTGCTGTGGCTCAGCAGCAGGCCGGCGCTGCAGTCGGCCAGCATGTAGGCAAGGCGTTCGGCCGGGTAGTCGACGTCCAGCGGCACGTAAGCGCCGCCGGCCTTGAGGATGGCCAGCAGGCCGACCAGCAACTGTGGCGAACGCTCGATGGCGATGGCGACGCAGGTGTCGGGGCCGACGCCTTTGTCGCGCAGGTAATGGGCCAGGCGGTTGGCCTGCTGGTGCAGTTCGGCGTAGTCGAGGCTGCCGCCGTCCCAGGCCAGCGCGGTGCGTTGCGGGGTCAGGCGGGCCTGTTCGTTGAGCTGTTCGACCAGCAGGCCTGGCGGCGCGGTAGCCGGTGCCCGGCCCCAGCCCAGCAATTGCGCACGGGCAGGCTCGTCCAGCAATTGCACCTCGCCCAGCGCCCGCTGCGGCGCGGCGCACACCTGTTCCAGCAGCGCCAGCAGGTGATGAGCCAGGCGTTTGACGGTGCTGGCTTCGAACAGCTCCGCAGCATAGTCGAAGGCCAGGCTCAGGCGGCCCTGGTGGTCTTCTTCACTGTGCAACTGCAGGTCGAACTTGGCTTCGCGGCTGTGCCATGGCAACTCCTCGGCCAACAGCCCCGGCAGGCGGCGCAGGGCCGACAGGTCGCGTTGCTGGTGGTTGAACATGACCTGGAACAAGCCTTGCTCACGGGCTTGCGGCAGGGCTTCGACCAGCTGTTCGAACGGCAAGTCCTGGTTAGCCTGCGCCGCAAGGGTGGCCTGGCGCACCTGGGCCAGCAACTGCGTGAATGGCAGGCGACCATCGAGCTGTGCACGCAGTACCTGGGTATTGATGAAAAAGCCGACCATGCCTTGGGCTTCCAGGCGCGGGCGGTTGGCGTTGGGCACACCGACACGGATGTCGGCCTGGCCGCTGTAGCGGTGCAGCAGCGCCTGCCAGCCGGCCAGCAGGACCATGAACAGGCTGGCCTGCTGTTCGCGGGCCAGGCCCTTGAGTGCTTCGGCAAGCGTGGCCGGTACCTTGAGGTTGAACCGGGCAGCACTGTGCTCGCGCTGGCTGGCGCGGGGGTGGTCGGTGCACAGGTCGAGCACCGGCAGATCACCGCCCAACTGCGCCTTCCAGTACTGCAGTTGGCGTTCGGCTTCACCGGCGGCCAGCCATTGACGCTGCCAGGTGCCGTAGTCGGCATAGCCCAGGCCCAGCGGCGCCAGGTTGGCCTCCAGGCCCTGACAGCGGGCTGCGTAAAGTTTGGCGAATTCATCCAGCAGGATATTCAGCGACCAGCCATCCGCGACGATGTGGTGCAGGGTCACCCATAACTGATGGTCTTCGTCGTCCAGGCGTGCCAGGGTCACCCGCAGCAAGGGGCCCTGAGTGAGGTCGAACGGCTGACGGGCCTCGGCTTCCCGCTGGGCGCTGACCTGCTCCAGCGTTTGGCCTTCGAGGTCCAGGCGGCGCAGGCTGAACGGCTGTTGCGCCACAATGCGTTGCAGGGGCTGGCCGTTTTCTTCGCTGAATACGGTGCGCAGGGATTCGTGGCGCGCCACCAGCGCCTGGAAGGCGGCTTGCAGGGCGCTTTCGTCCAGCTCACCGCGCAGCTGCAGGCCGGCGGGGATGTTGTAGGCAGCCGATTGTGGCTGCAACTGCCACATCAACCACAAGCGGTTTTGCGCCAACGACTGGGCCAAGGCCTGGGTGCGCTCCAGCGGTGCAATGGTGGCAGTGCCAGCAGCGCCGTCGGCCATGATCGACGCCACAGCGCTGCTGTAATCGGCCAGTACCGGCGCTTCGAACAGGGTGCGCAGGCCCAGGTTGATACCCAGCTCATCGGCCAGCCGTGCGGTGGCCTGGGTGGCGGCGATGGAGTTGCCGCCCAGCAGCAGGAAGTGGTCGTCTGCCGCAACCGCCTCTACTTTGAGAATGTCCCGCCACACTGCGGCGATCTGTGCCTGGAGCTCATTGCCGGCAGCCGCGCTTGCAGCCGTTTCGCTCACATCTGGGAAGCGGGCGTAGCAGTCCAGGCTGCCATCGTCCATACGCAGGCGACAGGCCGAACGTTGCAGCTTGCCACTGGAGGTCTTGGGCAACGCGCCCGGGTTCAGCAGCAGGACCACGGCCGGCGCCTGGCGGCAAGCGTCGGCGATCACCTGGCGCAGGGTCTTGACCAGCGCCTGGGGTTCGATTGCCTTTTGCACGTTGCGGCTGATCTCCACCGCCACGCCGATGCCCTCCTCGCCCTGCTGCTCGACGGCAAACACGGCCACACGGCCTTTGCGCAGCACTTGAACTTCACGTTCGAGGGTTTTTTCCAGGTCCTGCGGGTACAGGTTCTGCCCGCGCACGATCAGCATGTCTTTCAGGCGCCCGGTGACGAACACTTCACCGTTGCGCATGAAGCCCAGGTCGCCGGTGCGCAGCCAGGTCTGGCCGTCCATTTCAACGAAGGTGCGTGCGCTGGCTTCGGGGTTGCGCCAGTAACCCCGGGCGATGCTCGGGCCAGCCGCCCAGATTTCGCCGACCTGGTTGTCGCCCAGCACCTGCAAGTGCTGCGGCTCCACGACACGTACCGCGTGACCGGGCTGCGGGTAGCCGCAGCTCATCAGCACGCTGCCTTTGCCCGGCTCGGCGCGGTTGGCGGCGAAGGCTTCGGCGTCCAGTTCCAGCGCGTCGATGCCCTGGCCACGGCGGCTGCCACTGACGAACAGGGTGGCTTCGGCCAGGCCGTAGCTGGCGAAGAAGCTCTGCGGGTCGAAGCCGCTGGCCTGGAACTTGTCGGCGAAGGTTGCCAGGCTGTCCTGGCGAATCGGCTCGGAGCCAGAATAGGCCACGCGCCAGCGGCTCAGGTCGAGCCCGGCCAGCGAGGCCTCGCTGACCCGCTCGCTGCACAGACGGTAGGCAAAGTCGGGGCCACCGCTGATGGTGCCGCCATATTCGCTGATGGCCTGCAACCAGCGCTGCGGCCGGGCCAGGAAGTAACCCGGCGACATCAGCACGCACGGCACGCCGCTGAAGATCGGCTGCAGCAGACCGCCAATCAGCCCCATGTCGTGGTACAGCGGCAGCCAGCTGACGATCACGTCGTCGGGGTTGAGGTCGATGCCGAAACCACAGCGGATCAACTGCTCGTTGGCCACCAGGTTGCTGTGGCTGACTTGTACACCCTTGGGCAGCGCGGTGGAGCCCGAGGTGTATTGCAGGAAGGCGATGTCATCACCTTTGAGCACGGGCTCGCGCCAGTTTGCGGCCAGCGCCGGGTCCAGGCTGTCCACTGCCAGCAGCTCAGGCCCGTTGTGCGCCGACAGCGCTGGCAAGCCTTGCAGGCCGTCATGCAACGCCGCGACGGTCAGCAGCAGGCGCGGCTCGGCATCGTCGATGATCGACAGCAAACGCTCCTGATGGTGCTGGCGCGCGGATTCTGGCGGGTAAGCCGGTACCGCGATCACTCCGGCATACAGGCAACCGAAGAACGCCGCCACGTAGTCAGGACCACTGGGGAACAACAGCACCGCACGGTCGCCGAAGCTGGCACGGGCCTGTAACGCAGTGGCGATGGTGCGTGCACGCTGGTCGAGGTCCCGGTAGCTGAGCACAGCCTGCTCGCCGGGGGCGTCGGCCAGAAAGCGCAGGGCGATCTTGTCCGGGGTCTGCGTGGCGCGTTGCGCAAGTGCCTGGACCAGCGAGAGCGGGAGTTCGAAGGCGTCCGTCATGGGGGTTCCTGCCAGTGTCTGTTGGGGCGCGCCGGCTGCACCGCGAACGTGTGCGGACAGCAAAGGGCGATCGAAGATGTACACAGGGGAACGGATGGGCGCAGGCAGAAATTAGCGGGGATTACGCAGTGGCAGGCGGGGCCAAAGGTGAACGCTGTCACACGATGGCCTTAGACCTGAAAGATATAGATACTAATTACGTTTCGTATTTGACAATCATTATCATTCTGAATAGCTTGTCGCACGTCGTAGGAAGCTTCCCAGCCTTGGGGGCCTCCTTTCCCCTCTGTGACAAGGTGATTTCCATGGCGGAACAACTATCCACAAGTAAGTGCGATTCACCATTACTGCAGGCCTTCGTCGACAACCGCAGCATCCTGGTCAAGATCGCTGCACGCATCACCGGCTGCCGCTCGCGCGCCGAAGATGTGGTGCAGGATGCCTTCTTCCGGCTCAACGCTGCCCCGCAGATAACCTCGTCGTTCAAGGCGCAGCTCAGCTACCTGTTCCAGATCGTGCGCAACCTTGCGATCGACCACTACCGCAAGCAGGCAATGGAGCTGAAATACTCCGGCAGCGAGGAGGAAGGGCTGAACGTGGTCATCCAGAACGCCTCGCCCGAAGCCACTCACATCAACCTTGCCGCGCTGGATGACATTGCCCAGGCGCTGAACGAACTGCCGCAGCGCACCCGCTATGCGTTCGAGATGTACCGCCTGCATGGCGTGCCGCAGAAAGACATTGCCAAAGAGCTGGGGGTATCGCCGACACTGGTCAACTTCATGATCCGCGATGCGCTGGTGCATTGCCGCAAGACGGCCAACCGGCAGGCCTGACCACACAGGGTTTGCTTCTTCGCGGGCATGCCCGCGAAGAAGCCAACTCGGTATCAAGCCAGCTTGCAGCGCTCGAAAAACCGCTCTCGCCCCAGAATCATCAGCGCCGCACGCTTGTGCGGGAAGTCGAACTCCTTGTCGCAGTGGAAGCACTGGTCGTGCATGTAGCCGATCATCTTGCCGTTGTCGGCACGCGGCTCGGCCACCACCCGCTGGGTACGCGGGTCATCCAGGAACAGGTAGTGCACCAGCGCCGAGAGCCAGCTGGCCACCTTGTGCGGCCCTCGGTGGTTCTCCTCCCCCACCAGCATGTGTATGCCGCGGTCGTAATCATCGGCCGGGTAGAACGGCGCAATGCGGTCTTCCTTGGCCCAGTAAGCCTCGAAGTAGGCAAACGGCTCATCGTCAAAGCAACCGATCAGCGTCAGGGTGTGCGGGTCGGCCTCGAGCTTGTCCAGGTACTCGCGGTGCTGGGCCAGCGTGCCCCCCTCCTGCCAGAACGCCTCCACCCGCGGGTTGTTCTGCCAGCGGTTGAAGCGCTCCAGGTCATCTTCGATCTCCAGCGTGCGCAGCGACACCCAGCTACCCAGCCGCGCATCGAAGCGCCGGTATACCTCACCACGGGGCTTGGGCGCGCGGCATGGGTGGCGCTTGCCGTTGCTGATCTGCATCTGCTGTGGGTACACCGCAGCCTGCGCATCGCCCAGCCAGGGCTGTGGCAGCTGCCAGAACAGCGCCCGCTCGCACAGATACTGGCCCGGCTGCTCAGCCACTCGCAGCAAGCCACTGGCCAGCACCTGCGGCTGCACTTCGGGCAAGTGCCAGACCAGGCGCTGACAGGTGGTATCACGGGACAACAACCAATAGCAGGCCGACCACAAGGCTTGATAAGGGCGCTCGGGACACAGGCGCTCAAGGTGAACGTGCAGGGTAGCGCCCGCCTCCAGGCGCACCTGGATCAGTGGGCGACCTTCGAGGAAGAGGCCTAGCCAGCTGTCACCCTCCTCGGCACTGAGGCTGCGCCAGCGTGGCGGTGACAGGGGCTGCGAAGCGGCATCGAACGGCATGGCTTGTCTCACGAAAAATGAAGAAAAGGCTCACTGCTGAGAACGTTGCGAAAGTGCGTGAATTTAGTCCTTGGGCACCGAGACCGTGATGCGGTAGGGCTCGAAGATTCGGGCCAGTTCACCGCTGGCACGCAGGTCGCGCAGCAGGCGGGCAAACGACTGCTCGTCGATAGGCGCCCCCGGGCGCAGCAGGGCGTAGTGGTGATAGATTTGGTCGATGCGTTGCGAAGGCAGCAGCTGCGCCCTGCTGGCCGGGTTGCGCGCCAGGAAATCGCTGAGGTACGAGCGGGTGACCAGGGCGATGTCGGCGCGCCCAGCCTGCACCATCAGCAGGTTGCTGTCGTGGGAGTAGGTCAGGGTCGCGTTATAGGTTGTGCGCAGGTAGTCCGGGTCGGAATTGAAGCGGGCGAACGCGTAGTGATAGCCGTTGAACAATGCCAAACGTTTGCCGCGCAGGTCATCGAAGTACGACGGGTCGCTGCCATTGGCCTGGCGGGCAACGAACACTTCGGCGTCCTCCAGGCCCATGTCCACGGTCTGGTGGGCAATCTGCTCCCAGCCCCATTGCGGGTTTTCGAAAATCGCCATGTCGGTACGGCCTTGCTGGAAGTCGCCGAAACGCCGCTGGATGGAGGTGGGCACCAGGACGAAGTGGTAACCCTGCTGCAAGCGGTTGAGCGCATCGACCAATTGCGGCAACAGGCCGGTGTCAGCCCCCTGTTCAGGGCGCACCGTGTAGGGCGGGAAATGGGCCGCACCAATCTTCACTTCGACGGCATCGGCAGCCCATGCCGGCACCGCTAGCCAATACACGGCCAGCAACATCAGGGTGGACAAAGCCTTGAGGCCGGGTGCTGGAGTCAAGACGGACGCTCATCACGGTTCATGCCTGGGTCCGCTTAAGCTAGGCGTTTTCCGGAAGCGGCACAACTGCTGGAGCGCGCTCGTTGTGCCAAAGCAGGCGGCAATATGCCACGGGATGCCGTATGCGCGGACTTTGGCTACGCTCTAGCAGGATCTGCAAGGGAGCCTGGTATGGGCCATTGGTTGGTAATCGACCTGGAAGCCACCACCGACGAGGGTGGATGGCCGGTTACAGAGATGGAAGTCATTGAAATCGGCGCTAGCCTGGTCACCCGCGATGGCCGCGAGGTCGACCACTTTCAGTGTTTCGTGCGGCCACGCCGGCGGCCACAGCTGACCCCGTTTTGCCGCGAACTGACGCACATAAGCCAACATGATGTGGATCGCGCTGCACCGTTTCGCGAGGTGTGGGCAAGCTTCGAGCGCTGGCTGGAGCACCACCGTGAGCAGCTTCAGGCCTGGGTCAGCTGGGGCGACTACGACCGCCAGCAACTGCACCAGGAGTGGCAGCTGCACGGGCTCGACAGCCTGCTACGGACGTTGCCGCACATCAACCTCAAGCAACGCTTTGCCAAGGCCCGCCACCTGCAGCGCCCCACCGGCCTGAACGGTGCCCTGCACCTGGCCGGCATGCACTTTTGCGGGCAGCAGCACCGGGCCCTTGAAGATGCGCGCAACACGGCGCGGCTACTACCGTTGACCCTGCCCGCCAACAGCCCCTGAAAGCAGATGACGAGGCCTGTGGGCTTGGGCATACTGGCCAGCCCTTTTTCATCCCCCCTTTTCAGGAGTCGCCCATGTTCCAGGTCAACGAGTACTTCAACGGCACCGTCAAGTCGATCGCATTCGCGGGCGAAGAAGGCCCCGCCACTGTCGGCGTCATGGCCCCGGGCGAATACGAGTTCGGCACTGCCAAGCGCGAGATCATGCACGTGGTATCGGGCGCCCTGACCGTCAAGCTGCCAGGTAGCGACAACTGGGAAACCTTCAATGCGGGCGACAAGTTCAATGTTGCCGCCGACAGCAAGTTCCAGCTGCAGGTGAAGGTGGATACCGCTTACCTGTGCGAGTACCGCGACTAAGCGTCAGCCTGTGCCGGCCTCTTCGCGGGCATGCCCGCGAAGAATCCAGCACTAATCCTTCAGGAAATCAGCAACGCGTTCCGCCGCCGTCTGCATATGCTGCTCATGGCTGAACCCCGAGGCCTTCAACGGCTTCAGGTCATGGTCACCCGCCACTAGCCAGCTCACCTCGATTGCCGGCGACAACGCATACCCCGCCACCGCCTCGCGGTTACCCAGCGCATCCCGTTCGCCCTGCACGATCAACGACGGTGTTTTCAGCCCGGCCAGGTGTTCCACCCGTGGCTTCTCGGGTTTACCCACCGCGTAGAACGGATAGCCCAGGCACACCAGCGCATCCGCGCCCAATTCGTCAGCCAGCAGGCTCGCCATGCGACCGCCCATGGACTTGCCACCCACGGCCAGCTTGCCCGCGACCAAAGGTCGCACCTGCCGGTACACCTCGCGCCAGCATTCAAGCAGCACCTTCTGTGGGTTCGGCGGCCGTTTGCCGCCGGTAACCCTGCGTTCGGCCATGTACGGAAACTCGAAGCGCACCACCGCTACCCCAAGCGCCGCAAGCCTTTGCGCCATTTCGTCCATGAACCCGCTGTCCATCGGCGCACCTGCACCATGGGCCAGGATCAGGCAGCCCCTGTAGCCGTCCTTGCCCTGAACCTGTGGAAGATCGCAGCGCAAGCCTGGGACATTTCCGACCTTCGCCCATTGATCCCCGTCAATACCGGCACTTTGCCCATTAATCATGCTTGCCTCGCTGTAAAGCCTGCCAAATAACCGTGGATGGGAACCCATACATGAACACAACCAGCAGTACCGCCTATAACTACAAGGTGGTCCGCCAATTCGCCATCATGACGGTGGTGTGGGGAATCGTCGGGATGGGGCTCGGCGTCTTCATCGCCGCCCAGCTTGCCTGGCCTTCCCTCAACTTCGACCTCCCCTGGACCAGCTTCGGCCGCCTGCGCCCCCTGCATACCAATGCGGTGATCTTCGCTTTCGGCGGCTGCGCGCTGTTTGCCACCTCCTATTATTCGGTGCAACGCACCTGCCAGACCACCCTGTTCGCACCGGGCCTGGCCGCGTTCACCTTCTGGGGCTGGCAACTGGTGATCCTGCTGGCGGCCATCAGCCTGCCGCTGGGCTATACCAGCTCCAAGGAATACGCCGAACTGGAATGGCCGATCGATATCCTGATCACCATCGTCTGGGTGGCTTACGCCATCGTGTTCTTCGGCACGCTGATGAAGCGCAACACCAAGCATATCTACGTGGGTAACTGGTTCTTCGGTGCCTTCATCCTCACCGTGGCGCTTCTGCACATCGTCAACAACCTGGAATTGCCGGTCAGCCTGACCAAGTCGTACTCGGTGTACGCCGGTGCCACCGACGCCATGGTGCAGTGGTGGTACGGCCACAACGCCGTAGGCTTCTTCCTGACTGCCGGGTTCCTGGGGATGATGTACTACTACGTGCCCAAGCAGGCCGAGCGCCCGGTGTATTCCTATCGCCTGTCGATCGTGCACTTCTGGGCGCTGATCACCCTGTACATCTGGGCCGGCCCGCACCACCTGCACTACACCGCCCTGCCTGACTGGGCGCAGTCGCTGGGCATGGTGATGTCGCTGATCCTGCTGGCACCGAGCTGGGGCGGCATGATCAACGGCATGATGACCCTGTCGGGCGCCTGGCACAAACTGCGCAGCGACCCGATCCTGCGTTTTTTGGTGGTATCGCTGGCGTTCTACGGCATGTCCACGTTCGAAGGCCCGATGATGGCCATCAAGACAGTCAACGCCCTGTCCCACTACACCGACTGGACCATCGGCCACGTGCATGCCGGCGCCCTCGGCTGGGTGGCAATGATCTCGATTGGTGCGCTGTATCACACCATCCCGAAAGTGTTCGGCAAGGAACGCATGTACAGCCTTGGCCTGATCAACGCGCACTTCTGGCTCGCCACCATCGGCACCGTGCTGTACATCGCCTCGATGTGGGTCAACGGCATCGCCCAGGGCCTGATGTGGCGGGCAGTCAACAGCGACGGCACGCTCACCTATTCGTTCGTGGAAACCCTGGTGGCCAGCCACCCAGGCTTTGTCGTGCGCTTCGTCGGCGGCGCGATCTTCCTCAGCGGCATGTTCCTGATGGCCTGGAACACCTGGCGCACCGTGCGTTCGCCAGCGCTTGACGTCGCCCCTGCGAACGCCCAGTTGGCTTGAGGAGAAACGCCTGATGAAACATGAAGTCATCGAGAAAAACGTCGGCCTGATGGCCCTGCTGATGGTGTTCGCCGTCAGTATCGGCGGCCTTACCCAGATCGTCCCGCTGTTCTTTCAGGACGTCACCAACAAGCCGGTGGAAGGCATGAAGCCCTACACCGCGCTGCAACTGGAAGGCCGCGACATCTACATCCGCGAAGGCTGCGTGGGCTGCCACTCGCAGATGATCCGCCCGTTCCGCGCCGAAACCGAGCGCTACGGCCACTACTCGGTGGCCGGCGAGAGCGTGTGGGACCACCCGTTCCTGTGGGGCTCCAAGCGCACCGGGCCGGACCTTGCCCGGGTCGGTGGCCGCTACTCGGACGACTGGCACCGCGCGCACCTGTACAACCCGCGCAACGTGGTGCCGGAGTCGAAGATGCCGTCGTACCCGTGGCTGGTCGCCCAGCAGGTCGACAACAGCCACACCGACGTCAAGATGCGCACCTTGCGCACCCTGGGCGTGCCGTACAGCGACGACGACATTGCCAGCGCCCGTGACGCAGTCAAAGGCAAGACCGAGATGGATGCACTGGTCGCCTACCTGCAGGTGCTCGGCACCGCGATCAAGAACAAGAGGTAAATGCGATGGAACTGGACATCGGCATGATCCGCGGCCTGGGCACCCTGGTGGTGATGATCGCCTTCATCGGCCTCTCCCTGTGGGTATTCAACCGCCGCCGCGACCGTGATTTCGCCGAAGCGCGCCTGCTGCCCTTCGTCGACGACCACCTGCCCACTAGCGGGCAGGAACCTGCTGCCACGACTGCTGCAAGGAGTAACGGGCAATGACCACCTTCTGGAGTACGTACATCAGCGTACTGACCATCGGTAGCCTGATCGGCCTGACCTGGCTGCTGCTCGCCACCCGCAAGGGCGAGAGCAAGAACACCACCGACCAGACCATGGGCCACAGCTTCGACGGCATCGAGGAGTACGACAACCCGCTGCCCAAGTGGTGGTTCTGGCTGTTCGTCGGCACCCTGGTGTTCTCGGTCGGCTACCTGATCCTCTACCCGGGCCTGGGCAACTGGAAAGGCATTTTGCCGGGCTATGAAAATGGCTGGACCGGCGCCAACGAATGGCAAAAAGAGATGGACAAGGCTGACGCCAGGTTCGGGCCGATCTTTGCCAAGTACGCCGCCATGCCGGTGGAGGAAGTCGCCAAGGACCCGCAGGCGCTGAAAATGGGCAGCCGCCTGTTTGCCTCCAACTGCTCGGTGTGCCACGGCTCGGACGCCAAGGGTGCCTTCGGCTTCCCCAACCTCACCGACAAGGATTGGCGCTGGGGCGGCGAAGCAGAAACCATCAAGGCTTCGATCATGAATGGCCGTCACGGCGTGATGCCGGCCTGGGCTGAGGTGATCGGCCAGCAGGGCGTGGCCGATGTGGCCGCATTCGTGCTGACCAACCTGGACGGTCGCAGCCTGCCTGAAGGGAGCAAGGCTGACGTTGCCAAGGGCAAGGAAATCTTCGCGGCCAACTGCGTGGCTTGCCACGGGCCCGAAGGCAAGGGTACCCCTGCCATGGGCGCACCCGACCTGACCCACCCGCAGGCGTTCATCTACGGTTCGAGCTTTGCCCAGCTGCAACAGACCATTCGCTATGGTCGCCAAGGGCAGATGCCGGCGCAGGCCGATATCCAGGGCAATGACAAGGTGCACCTGCTGGCGGCTTATGTGTATAGCCTGTCGCAGGAGAGTGCTGCTGAAACCGTGACTGCCAAATGAGTTCGCCGAGAGAGGTTCGGCGTCTGTGAGATCGAGCGCCGCCCGCGCGGCGCATCGCGACGCAAGGCCGCTCCCACATTTGTTTCAGGCCAATTATTCCTGTGGCGTTTGCGCGCGAACGCCTTGGCGCATGACTCGATATCGCGTCGTACCAACAAGGCGGTCGCGCGCCCCTGACACAGGATGGACTGGCCCGAAACAAATGTGGGAGCGGCCTTGCGTCGCGATGCGCCGCGCGGGCGGCGCTCGATATCCGCCCCACCCTAACCATCAAACCTTACACCCCCGCCCCACCATAACCATCAAACCTTACACCCCCGCCCCACCATCCCCCTCAAACCATACCCACCCCACCGCCGCCCCCCTCCCTTGCACCCCCTCCGAACACAACTAAGCTTGTTGCCTCAGTGGGCTTCGCTCCGAAAGGACTGAAGCAGACGCGGCGCATAGCCTGTCGCCGCCCCTGAAAAAGCTTGACCGATCGATCAGAAAAAGGTGAAAAACGGTACACATTACAAATATTTATTTGTGTACAATCGTCCGGACCCATTCGCTGCGGGACATCAGTGAACGGGCCCGGACACGGGTCGGCGTACCAAAGTTGCGTTGCAGTAGCCTTGCTGGTTATCAATACTGGCGCCGATTTTTCGACCAACAAGAACATCAAAACCGTGGAACCTTAGAATGAGCACAGCAATCAGTCCGACTGCTTATAACTATAAGGTCGTCCGCCAGTTCGCCATCATGACGGTGGTCTGGGGGATCCTTGGCATGGGCCTCGGCGTCTTCATCGCCTCGCAGCTGGTATGGCCGCAACTGAACCTGGACCTGCCCTGGACCAGCTTCGGCCGCCTGCGCCCGCTGCACACCAACCTGGTGATCTTCGCCTTCGGGGGCTGTGCGCTGTTCGGCACCAGCTACTACGTGGTCCAGCGCACCTGCCAGACCCGGCTGATCTCCGACAGCATGGCCGCCTTCACCTTCTGGGGTTGGCAGGCGGTGATCGTCGGCGCGCTGATCACCCTGCCGATGGGCTACACCACCACCAAGGAATACGCCGAGCTCGAGTGGCCGCTGGCGATCCTGCTGGCCATCGTCTGGGTCACCTACGGGCTGGTGTTCTTCGGCACCATCGTCAAGCGCAAGACCAAGCACATCTATGTCGGCAACTGGTTCTACGGTGCCTTCATCGTGGTCACCGCGATGCTGCACATCGTCAACCACATCTCGCTGCCGGTGAGCCTGTTCAAGTCGTACTCGGCCTACGCCGGTGCCACCGACGCAATGATCCAGTGGTGGTACGGCCACAACGCCGTGGGCTTCTTCCTCACCACCGGCTTCCTGGGGATGATGTACTACTTCGTGCCCAAGCAGGCCGAGCGGCCGATCTACTCGTATCGCCTGTCGATCGTGCACTTCTGGGCGCTGATCACCCTGTACATCTGGGCCGGCCCGCACCACTTGCACTACACCGCGCTGCCCGATTGGGCGCAGTCGCTGGGCATGGTGATGTCGATCATCCTGCTGGCGCCAAGCTGGGGCGGCATGATCAACGGCATGATGACCCTATCCGGTGCCTGGCACAAATTGCGCACCGACCCGATCCTGCGCTTCCTGGTCGTGTCCCTGGCGTTCTACGGCATGTCCACCTTCGAAGGCCCGATGATGGCCATCAAGACCGTGAACTCCCTGTCGCACTACACCGACTGGACCATCGGCCACGTCCACGCCGGCGCCCTGGGCTGGGTGGCAATGATCTCGATCGGTGCCGTGTACCACATGATCCCGAAACTTTACGGTCGCGAGCAGATGCACAGCATTGGCCTGATCAACGCGCACTTCTGGCTGGCCACCATCGGCACCGTGCTGTACATCGCCTCGATGTGGGTCAACGGCATCACCCAAGGCCTGATGTGGCGCGCCATCAACGATGACGGCACGCTCACCTACTCGTTCGTCGAAGCCCTGCAGGCCAGCCACCCTGGCTATATCGTCCGCGCCCTGGGCGGTGCGTTCTTCGCCAGCGGCATGCTGCTGATGGCCTACAACGTGTTCCGTACCGTACGTGCCGCCAACCCGGCACAGGCTGAAGAAGCCGCCAAGATCGTCGTTGTGGGAGCGCACTGATGAAGCATGAAGCCGTCGAGAAGAACATAGGCCTGCTGGCCTTCTTCATGGTCATCGCCGTCAGCGTCGGTGGCCTGACCCAGATCGTCCCGCTGTTTTTCCAGGACGTCACCAACAAACCGGTTGAAGGCATGAAGCCGCGCACCGCGCTGGAGGTAGAAGGCCGCGACATCTACATCCGCGAGGGCTGCGTAGGCTGCCATTCGCAGATGATCCGCCCGTTCCGCGCCGAAACCGAGCGCTACGGCCACTACTCGGTGGCCGGCGAGAGCGTGTGGGACCACCCGTTCCTGTGGGGCTCCAAGCGCACCGGGCCGGACCTGGCCCGGGTGGGTGGCCGCTACTCCGATGACTGGCACCGCGCGCACCTGTACAACCCGCGCAACGTGGTACCGGAGTCGAAGATGCCGTCCTACCCGTGGCTGGTCGAGAACAAGCTCGACGGCAAGGACACCGCGAAGAAGCTGGAAGTGCTGCGCACACTCGGTACCCCGTACACCGATGCCGACATCGCCGGCGCGCGTGACGCGGTCAAGGGCAAGACCGAAATGGACGCCATCGTCGCGTACCTGCAGGGTCTTGGCACCATCATCAAGAGCAAACGGTGACGCTGATGGATATCGGGATGATTCGCGGCCTGGGCACCGTCGTGGTGATGGTGGCCTTCGTGGGCCTGGCGCTGTGGGTGTTCAACCCACGGCGTAAAAAGGACTTCGACGAAGCGACCCAACTGCCCTTCGCGGATGACCCCGAGGCCACCCGGCACGTCGAGCAAGCAAAAGCTTCTGGGAGCAAAAAACAATGACAACCTTCTGGAGTCTGTACGTTACCGTCCTGACCCTGGGCACCATCTTCTCGTTGACCTGGCTGTTGCTGTCGACCCGCAAGGGCCAGCGCGAAGAGGTGACCGACGAAACCGTCGGGCATGCCTTCGATGGCATCGAGGAATATGACAACCCGCTGCCAAAATGGTGGTTCTGGCTGTTCGTCGGCACCATCATCTTTGCCCTCGGCTACCTGGTGCTGTACCCCGGCCTGGGCAACTGGAAAGGCATCCTGCCGGGCTACTCGTACCTGGATAACGACAAGCAGACCGAGTTTTCCAACGGCCAGGCGGGGTGGACCGGCGTGCACGAGTGGGAAAAGGAAATGGCCAAGGCCGACGCTCGCTTCGGGCCGATCTTCGCCAAGTTCGCCGCCATGCCCATCGAGGAGGTGGCAAAGGACCCTCAGGCGCTGAAAATGGGCGCGCGGCTGTTCGCCTCCAACTGCTCGGTGTGCCACGGCTCCGATGCCAAGGGTGCCTTCGGCTTCCCTAACCTGACCGACAACGACTGGCGCTGGGGCGGCGAGCCGGAAACCATCAAGACCACCATCATGGGCGGCCGCCACGGCGTAATGCCAGCCTGGGCTGAAGTGATCGGTGATCAGGGCGTGGCCGACGTAGCTGCATTCGTGATCAGCAAACTCGATGGCCGCACACTGCCTGAGGGCGCGAAGGCCGATGCCGAGAACGGGCAGAAGATCTTCGCCGCCAACTGCGTGGCCTGCCACGGGCCAGAAGGCAAAGGTACCCCAGCCATGGGTGCCCCGAACCTGACCCACCCACAGGCGTTCATTTACGGCTCGAGCTTTGCCCAGTTGCAGCAGACCATTCGCTATGGTCGCCAAGGGCAGATGCCGGCGCAAGAACAGCTGCAGGGTAACGACAAGGTGCATTTGCTGGCCGCTTATGTCTATAGCCTGTCGCAACGGGATCAGGCGCAGGCCAAGGCCGAGTAAGCAGGCCTGGCCTCTTCGCGGGGCAAGCCCGCTCCCACAGGTACACCACCGAATCCGGAACAACGGGTGACTTATGGGAACGGGCTTGCCCCGCGAAAGGGCCGGCAAATGCCACCCAGGATGACCTGGATCAATTGACACCCGCCATAACACGATTCATACCACGAACCCAACGCGACTAAAGGTCGCAGTGCGGCCCCATACTGCCATCAGCGGCGTATCATGGACCGCAGAGCGCTAGCAGATTGCGCGAGACTGCGGCCGGCACGCACTGGCTGCGGCGTTTCTCCACTGCCGTGGGACTTGATGATGAGCAAGCAAATTCCGGTACATGATGTGACCCCGCCTGCCAGCAAAGGGAAGGATTCCGTCGACCTCTACGCCTCCCGGGAAAAGATCTACACCCGCGCCTTCACTGGCCTGTTCCGCCGCCTGCGCATGGTCGGCGGTGCAGTGCTGTTTCTGCTGTACTTCGGCACCGTGTGGCTGAACTGGGGCGGCCACCAGGCCGTATGGTGGAACCTGCCCGAACGCAAGTTCTACATCTTCGGCGCCACCATCTGGCCGCAGGACTTCATCCTGCTGTCGGGCATTTTGATCGTCGCCGCTTTCGGCCTGTTCTTCGTCACCGTGTACGCAGGCCGTGTGTGGTGCGGCTACACCTGCCCGCAAAGCGTGTGGACGTGGATTTTCATGTGGTGCGAAAAGGTCACCGAAGGCGACCGCAACCAGCGCATGAAGCTCGACAAAGCCCCCATGAGCGGCAACAAGTTCCTGCGCAAGTTCGCCAAGCACAGCCTGTGGCTGCTAATCGGCTTTGTCACCGGCATGACCTTTGTCGGCTACTTCTCGCCCATCCGCGAGCTGGTCATCGAATTCTTTACAGGCCAGGCCGATGGCTGGGCCTACTTCTGGGTCGGTTTCTTCACCCTCGCCACCTACGGCAACGCCGGCTGGCTGCGCGAACAAGTGTGCGTGTACATGTGCCCCTACGCCCGCTTCCAGAGCGTGATGTTCGACAAGGACACGCTGATCGTGTCCTACGACCCGCGCCGTGGCGAAACCCGCGGGCCACGTAAAAAAGACGCCGACTACAAGGCCCAGGGCCTGGGCGACTGCATCGACTGCACCATGTGCGTGCAGGTCTGCCCTACCGGCATCGACATCCGTGACGGCCTGCAGATCGAGTGCATCGGCTGCGCGGCGTGCATCGACGCCTGCGACAGCATCATGGACAAGATGAACTACCCCAAAGGGCTGATCAGCTACACCACCGAGCACAACCTGTCCGGGCAGAAAACCCACATGCTGCGCCCGCGCCTGATCGGCTATGCCGCGGTGCTGCTGGTGATGATTGTCGGCCTGGCGACCGCCTTTGCCACCCGTTCGCTGGTTGGCTTCGACGTCAGCAAGGACCGCGTGCTGTACCGCGAGAACGCCCAGGGCCGGATCGAGAACGTGTATAGCCTGAAGGTAATGAACAAGGACCAGCGCGACCATGTGTACGTGCTGGATGCCGTCGGCCTGCCGGACCTCAAGCTCGAAGGCCAGCGCGAAATCCGCGTGGCTGCCGGTGATATCGTCAGCCTCCCGGTGCAGCTGTCGGTCGCCCCCGAGAAACTGCCATCGACCACCAATGAAATCACCTTCACCCTCAAGAGCGCCGACGACAGCGACGCCCAGGTTGAAGCCAAGAGCCGCTTCATCGGCCCACAGATCCGCTAAGAGAGATAACGCACAATGCCTGCCGCCACTGCCGCCAGCCCCTGGTACAAGCACCTCTGGCCCTGGATCATCATTGGTATCCTCACCACCTCGGTGTGCCTGAGCCTGACCATGGTCAGCATTGCCGTACGCAACCCGGACAATCTGGTGAACGACAACTACTACGAGGCAGGCAAAGGCATCAACCGCTCGCTGGACCGCGAGCTGCTGGCGCAGCAGCTGGGCCTGAAAGCCAGCGTGCACCTGGACGAGCTGACCGGCGAAGTGGACCTGCGCCTGACCGGCAGCAGCGGCCCGCAAAACCTGGAGCTGAACCTGATTTCGCCCACGCAGCCGGAGAAGGACCGCAGGGTGCTGCTGAGCAGGGTCGACGCGGGGCGCTATGTGGGGCAGTTGGAGGACAAGGTCGACGGGCGGCGCTTTGTGGAACTGCTGGGCAGCGAAGGGGGCCAGGTGTGGCGCTTGTTCGAAGAGGAAAAAGTGGAACATGGTGTGACCTTGCAGCTGGGTGACGAAGCCCTGCAAGGTGCCGAGCACCAACAGTAGCATCATCGCAAATCCCTGTGGGAGCGGGCATGCCCGCGAATGCGGTAGCTCAGGCAAAGGTGTTTTCAGGCCTGACGCTTTCGCGGGCACGCCCGCTCCCACAGGGTTTCATATCTGCCTGAGCAGTCGTGCTTACCTTATGACCCAGCCCACCCCCTGCTACCACTGCGCCCTGCCCGTCCCCGCCGGCAGCCGCTTCACCGCCGTGGTCCTCGGCCAGCCGCGGCAGTTCTGCTGCCCCGGCTGCCAGGCGGTGGCCGAGTCGATCGTCGCCGGTGGCCTGGAGCACTACTACCAGCACCGCAGTGACAACAGCGCCAACCCCGAGGCCCTGCCCAGGCAGTTGCAAGACGAACTGGCCCTGTACGACCGCAGCGACGTGCAGCAAAGCTTCGTGCGCCACCTGGGCGAGCTGGCCGAAACCACCTTGCTGGTCGAAGGCATCAGCTGCGCCGCCTGCGGCTGGCTGATCGAAAAGCACCTGCGCAACCTGCCCGGTGTCGCCGAGGCGCGCCTGAACCTCTCCAACCACCGCCTGCTGCTGAGCTGGGACGACAAGCAACTGCCACTTTCACGCCTGCTCGCCGAGTTGCGCCAGATCGGCTATGCCGCCCACCCCTACCAGCCCGACCAGGCCGCCGAGCAGCTGGCCCGCGAGAACCGCAGCGCCCTGCGCCGCCTGGGCGTGGCAGGGCTGCTGTGGTTCCAGGCAATGATGGCGACCATGGCCACCTGGCCAGAATTCAACATCGACCTGTCCCCCGAGTTGCACACCATCCTGCGCTGGGTGGCGCTGTTCCTGACCATTCCCATTGTGTTCTATAGCTGCGCGCCCTTTTTCAAGGGCGCGGCGCGCGACCTGCGCACCCGCCACCTGACCATGGACGTTTCGGTGTCGCTGGCCATCGCCCTGGCCTTCGGCGCCGGCATCTGGACGGCCATCACCGGCAGCGGCGAGCTGTATTTCGACACAGTGGGCATGTTCGCCCTGTTCCTGCTCACCGGCCGCTACCTGGAGCGCCGCGCCCGCGAACGCACGGCTGCGGCCACCGCTCAGCTGGTCAACCTGCTGCCGGCCTCGTGCCTGCGCCTGGACGCCATCGGCCGCAGCGAGCGCATCCTGCTCAGCGAATTGCACTGCGGTGACACGGTGCAAGTGCTGCCCGGCGCGGTGATCCCCGCCGACGGGCGCATTGTCGAAGGCCGCTCCAGCGTGGACGAATCACTGCTCACCGGCGAATACCTGCCGCAACCACGCCGGGTGGGCGAACGGGTCACCGGCGGTACGCTGAATGTCGAAAGCACCTTGAACGTGGAAGTCGAAGCACTCGGCCACGATTCGCGGCTCTCGGCCATCGTCCGCCTGCTGGAACGCGCTCAGACCGAAAAGCCGCGCCTGGCCGAAATCGCCGACCGGGCTTCGCAATGGTTCCTGCTGTTGTCGCTGCTGGCTGCCGTGGCCATCGGCCTGTGGTGGTGGTACCTGGACCCTGCACGGGCCTTCTGGATCGTGCTGGCCATGCTGGTGGCCACCTGCCCTTGTGCACTGTCGCTGGCCACGCCAACGGCGCTGACCGCGGCCACCGGCACCTTGCACAAGCTGGGCCTGCTGGTAACCCGCGGCCATGTACTGGAGGGCCTGAACCAGATCGACACGGTGATTTTCGACAAGACCGGCACCCTGACCGAAGGCCGCCTCACGTTGCGCAGCATTCGCCCGCTCGGCAACCTGCCCGCTGACCGCTGCCTGGCCCTGGCCGCCGCCCTGGAAAACCGCTCCGAACACCCGATCGCCCGCGCCTTCGGCCGCACCGCCATACCGGCCGAAAACGTGCAGACCGTGCCAGGTCTGGGCCTGGAAGGGCAAGTAGACGGCCAACGCCTGCGTATCGGCCAGGCCACCTTCGTCTGCGCCCTGAGCGCTGCGCAAATCCCCGCCGTGCCGGAACCACGCGGCCAGTGGCTGCTGCTGGGTGACCGCCACGGGCCTCTGGCGTGGTTTGGCCTGGACGACCGGCTGCGCGACGACGCACCGGCGCTGCTCGCCGCCTGCAAGGCCCGAGGCTGGCGCACGCTGCTGCTGTCGGGCGACAGTTCGCCGATGGTCGCCGAGGTGGCCGCGCAACTGGGCATCGACCAGGCCATTGGTGGCCTGCGCCCGGACGACAAGCTGGATCGGCTGAAGGCGCTGCAGGCGGCCGGGCGCAAGGTGCTGATGCTCGGCGACGGGGTCAACGACGTGCCGGTGCTGGCCGCCGCCGACATCAGCATTGCCATGGGCAGCGCCACCGACCTTGCCAAGACCAGCGCCGACGCTGTGCTACTGTCCAACCGCCTGCAGGCACTGGTGCAGGCCTTGGACCTGGCCCGCCGCACACGTCGCAACATCCTCGAGAACCTGCTGTGGGCCACCCTGTATAATGGCCTGATGTTGCCGTTTGCCGCGCTTGGCTGGATCACCCCGGTGTGGGCCGCCATCGGCATGTCGGTCAGCTCGCTGATCGTGGTGCTCAATGCCCTGCGCCTGACCCGCATGCCGTTGGCATCGAACCTGCCGAAAACCGAAGCACCCCTGCCCGGGAGGAAGACACCATGCCCGCCCTCTATGTCATGATCCCCGCAGCCTTGCTGCTGGTCGGCGTGGCCGTGTACATCTTCTTCTGGGCAGTGGACAGCGGCCAGTACGACGACCTCGAAGGCCCTGCCCACAGCATCCTGTTCGACGACCAGGACCCGCGCCACCAGGCCGCGGTGAAGCCTGACGACACACCGGGCGATACCGACAAGGAACCACCACCCCGTGCCTGACCTGCTTCCCCTGCTGGGCTCGGCACTGGTCCTGGGCCTGCTTGGCGGCGGCCACTGCCTGGGCATGTGCGGCGGCCTGATGGGCGCGCTGACCCTGGCCATCCCACCGGAACAACGTAGCCGGCGCTTGCGCCTGCTGCTGGCGTACAACCTTGGGCGCATTTTCAGTTATGCCAGCGCCGGCCTGTTGCTAGGCCTGGCCGGCTGGGCGGTGGCCCGCAGCCCCGCCGCCCTGGGGCTGCGGGTGGTGGCAGCGCTGTTGTTGATTGCCATGGGGCTGTACCTGGCCGGCTGGTGGAGCGGGCTGACCCGCATCGAAGCCCTGGGGCGCGGGCTGTGGCTGCATATCCAGCCGGTGGCGTCGCGCTTGTTGCCGGTGTCCAGCCTGCCCCGGGCGTTGCTGCTGGGTGCCTTGTGGGGGTGGCTGCCGTGCGGGTTGGTCTACAGCACCCTGCTGTGGGCCGCCAGCCAGGGCAACGCCGGGTACAGCGCGGCGTTGATGCTCGCGTTCGGCCTGGGAACCTGGCCGGTGTTGCTGGCCACCGGGCTGGCTGCCGAACGGGTAAACGCCTTGTTGAGGCGCCGCAGCGTGCGTGTGGCGGGCGGTGTGCTGGTGATGCTGTTTGGGGTCTGGACCCTGCCGGGCCCACACCAGCACTGGCTGATGGGGCATTGACGGGGGCTGCTGTGCAGCCCCAACGCCCTTGATACAAATCAACACACACCCCTACAGACAGCCATATAGTCCGGTGCACTGCTGCTCTTTCCGGGGACCGCCCTCATGCTCGACGACCTACGTTGGGATACCGACCTGATCCGCCGCTACGATCTGGCCGGGCCACGCTACACCTCCTACCCGACCGCCGTGCAACTGCACAGCGAGGTGGGCTCGTTCGACCTGCTCCACGCCCTGCGCGAGAGCCGTCGAGCCGTGCGCCCCCTGTCGCTGTACGTGCATGTGCCGTTTTGCGCCAACATCTGCTACTACTGCGCCTGCAACAAGGTCATCACCAAGGACCGCGCGCGCGCCGCACCCTACCTGCAGCGCCTGGAGCAGGAAATCCAGCTGATCGCCTGCCACCTGGGCCCGCAGCAGCGTGTTGAACAGCTGCATTTTGGCGGCGGCACGCCGACGTTCCTCAGCCATGTGGAACTGCGCCAACTGATGGCCACCCTGCGTCAGCACTTCCACCTGCTGGACGACGATTCCGGCGACTACGGCATCGAGATCGACCCGCGCGAGGCCGACTGGTCGACCATGGGCCTGCTCCGCGAACTGGGCTTCAACCGCGTCAGCCTGGGCGTACAAGACCTCGACCCAGCCGTGCAGCGCGCGATCAACCGCCTGCAGAGTCTGGAGCAGACCCGCACCCTGATCGAGGCTGCGCGCACCCTGCAGTTCCGTTCGGTCAACCTGGACCTGATCTACGG
Organism: Pseudomonas sp. XP2; assembly: GCF_053557975.1. Taxonomy (NCBI): domain Bacteria; kingdom Pseudomonadati; phylum Pseudomonadota; class Gammaproteobacteria; order Pseudomonadales; family Pseudomonadaceae; genus Pseudomonas; species Pseudomonas sp. XP2. The sequence goes on along the minus strand of NZ_JBNRIK010000007.1, from coordinate 168,195 downwards.
TCTGCCCAAACAAACACCCGAAGGTTTTGCCCGCACGGTCGAAGAAGTGATCCGCCTGCAGCCAGACCGCCTGTCGGTGTTCAACTATGCCCACCTGCCCGAGCGCTTCATGCCCCAACGGCGCATCGACAACAACGACCTGCCCAGCCCGGCCGCCAAGCTGGAGATGCTGCACACCACCATTGACCAGTTGACCGCCGCCGGCTACCGCTACATCGGCATGGATCACTTCGCCCTGCCGGACGACGAACTGGCCATCGCCCAGGAAGAAGGCACCCTGCAGCGCAACTTCCAGGGCTACACCACCCACGGGCACTGCGACCTGATCGGCCTAGGCGTGTCGGCCATCAGCCAGATCGGCGACCTGTACTGCCAGAACAGCAGCGACCTCAACACCTACCAGGACAGCCTGTCCAACGCCCAGCTGGCCACCCAGCGCGGCCTGGTATGCAACCACGACGACCGCATACGGCGGGCGGTGATCCAGCAACTGATCTGCCATTTCGAGCTGGACTTCGAGCCGATCGAACGGGCCTTCACCATCGATTTTCGCGGTTATTTCAACGAGCTCTGGCCCGAACTGCTGACCTTGCAGCGCGACGGCCTGATCAGCCTGGACGCCAAGGGCATTCGCATCCTGCCGGCTGGCCGCCTGCTGGCGCGCTCGGTGTGCATGGTGTTCGACGCCTACCTGGCGATGCACAACCGCCAGCGTTTCTCGCGGGTTATCTGAAAACCGAGTCGTTCAACCGCATGGACAAGCCTCCTTGCCAGGCACACTATGGGCACACAAGGACTCCCGGCAGGACGGCTGCCGGGGTTTCGCCAGGGCGCACCATCAACGCGCACGCTGGCCTACACCCTGTGTCGTGGGTTACCCTTACGACTTATGTGTGCTTTCCCACAAGGATCGATTCAAATGTCCGAGCCAGTCAAACTGCGCCCACACAACCAGGCCCATTGCAAGGATTGCAGCCTGGCCCCCCTGTGCCTGCCTCTTTCGCTGAACCTGGAAGACATGGATGCACTGGATGAAATCGTCAAACGCGGCCGCCCGCTGAAGAAAGGCGAGTTCCTGTTCCGCCAGGGTGACAATTTCGGCTCGGTCTACGCCGTACGTTCCGGTGCCCTGAAAACTTTCAGCCTCAGCGACAGCGGCGAAGAACAGATCACCGGCTTCCACCTGCCCAGCGAGCTGGTCGGCCTGTCAGGCATGGACACCGAAGCCTACCCGGTGTCGGCCCAGGCGCAGGAAACCACTTCGGTGTGCGAAATCCCCTTCGAGCGGCTTGACGAGCTGTCGGTGCAACTGCCGCAGCTGCGTCGCCAGCTGATGCGGGTCATGAGCCGGGAAATCCGCGACGACCAGCAAATGATGCTGCTGCTGTCGAAAAAGACCGCCGACGAGCGTATTGCCACCTTCCTGGTCAACCTGTCGGCACGCTTCCGCGCCCGCGGCTATTCGGCCAACCAGTTCCGCCTGAGCATGTCGCGCAACGAAATCGGCAACTACCTGGGCCTGGCAGTAGAAACCGTGTCGCGGGTGTTCACGCGCTTCCAGCAGAACGGCCTGCTGCGCGCCGAGGGCAAGGAAGTGCACATCCTCGACCCGATCCAGCTGTGTGCGCTGGCCGGTGGTGCAATCGAGGCCTGAGGCCGGCGTTTAGCGGGTATACTTTGGCATTCGTTTTCCAGGATACCCGCAACAATGCACAGCGACGCTTTCGACCTCAAAGCCCTGATCCGCCCGGTAGTGGACTTCCCCAAACCGGGCGTGATCTTTCGCGACATCACCCCGCTGTTCCAATCGCCGCGCGGGCTGCGCTATGTAGCTGACCAGTTCATCGAGCGTTATGTCGAGGCTGAGTTCAGCCACATTGGTGCCATGGACGCGCGGGGCTTCCTGATTGGCTCAATCATCGCCCACCAGTTGAACAAGCCGCTGATCCTGTTCCGCAAGCAAGGCAAGCTGCCGGCTGACGTGCTGAGCGAGGGTTACCAGACCGAATACGGCGAAGCCTTCCTGGAAGTGCATGCCGACAGCCTGTGCGAGGGGGATTCGGTGTTGATCTTCGATGACCTGATTGCCACCGGCGGTACGCTGCTGGCTGCAGCCAACCTGGTACGCCGTACCGGGGCGCAGGTGTTCGAGGCGGCGGCGATTATCGACCTGCCGGAATTGGACGGGTCGCGTCGGTTGCAGGCGGCCGGGGTGCCTACCTTCTGCCTGACCGAGTTTTCCCTCAGCGAGTACTGAGTTGGCTTTTGGGGCT
>NZ_JBNRIK010000007.1:158267-165860 GCF_053557975.1 Pseudomonas sp. XP2 | reverse complement strand
GCCCGCTCCCACAAAGTGAAGCATCGCTATATCCCTGTGGGAGCGGGCTTGTCCCGCGAATGGGCCGCAAAGCGGCCCCAGCATTTTTGAATCAGAGCGAAATTGGCCGGCGCCCTGCAAAGGCATGGGCCAAGGTGCCGCCATCCACCATCTCCAGCTCGCCGCCCAGCGGTACACCATGGGCAATGCGAGACGCCACCAACCCCTTCTCGCTCAACAATTGCGCGATATAATGCGCCGTCGCCTCCCCCTCCACCGTCGGGTTGGTCGCCAGAATCACCTCGGTGAAGGTGCCCTGCTCCTCGATGCGTGCCATAAGCTGCGGAATGCCAATGGCCTCCGGGCCCAGGCCATCCAGCGGCGACAGGTGCCCCTTGAGCACAAAGTAGCGGCCACGGTAGCCCGTCTGCTCCACCGCATACACATCGGTCGGCCCCTCCACCACGCACAGCTGGGTGTCGTCGCGGCGCGGGTCGGCGCACTGCGGGCACAGTTCCTGCTCGGTGAGGGTGCGACACTGGCGGCAATGCCCTACCCCTTCCATGGCCTGGGTCAAGGCCTGAGCCAGTCGCAGCCCGCCACTGCGGTCGCGCTCCAGCAATTGCAGGGCCATGCGCTGTGCGGTCTTCTGGCCAACGCCTGGCAGGATGCGCAGGCCGTCGATCAGTTGGCGGATAAGGGGGCTGAAGCTCATGGGAATGGCCTGACAAATCAATAAGAGGCGGTTTATACCCAGCGGGGGCGGCGGCGTCAAATAAGGTCACCCCAAGCCTACCCGGCCTGCTGTTGCTATCACATAAAAAGCAGACCGCGCCTGGGTTGAAATCGCTCAAAAAAAACCGCCGCTGATATCAGCGGCGGTTTTCGGTATCGCAATGCGCTTAGAACGGCATCTTGAAGCCCGGCGGCAGTTGCATGCCGGCGGTCATGCCGCCCATCTTTTCCTGGCTGCTTTGCTCGATCTTGCGCACGGCATCGTTCAGCGCGGCGGCGATCAGGTCTTCCAGCACTTCCTTGTCGTCCTCGTCGGTCGACATCAGGCTTTGGTCGATGCTGACGCGCTTGACGTCGTGACGCCCCGTCATCACCACGCTCACCAGGCCACCGCCGGACTGGCCGGTGACTTCGGCGTTGGCCAGCTCTTCCTGCATTTTCTGCATCTTTTCCTGCATCTGCTGGGCCTGCTTCATCAGGCCGGCCATGCCACCTTTCATCATGGGGGTATACCTCGATTGGGTCATGTGATGCGGCTCGGCGCAGGGCCAGCCGCATGGTTATCCGTTACTGGCCCTGTTTGGCCAGGGCCTCTACAGGCTCAATAGTATCCTGCCGCACCTTGGCACCGAACAACTTGATCATCTGCTGGATCAACGGATCCTGTTCGATAGAGGTGACCGCGTCCTGCTGGCGCTCTGCACGCTTGCGCGATGCCGCCTGGGCCGGGGTTTCCTGCTCAGGCAGGATCAGCTCGATACGCAGGTTCAGGGTGCGCCCCAGGTGCTGGTTGAGCGCCTCGTTCAGGCGACGCTGCTGGGTCGTGTTGAACAGTGCGCCTTGGCCAGGGTCCAGGTGCAGCAGCCAGTCGTCGCCATCGGCGGCAATCAGCGTACAGTTTGCCGCGATGTTGCCTGTCATCCCGGACACAGGCAACTGTGGGAATAATTCCAGCCATTGCAGGGCCAGCCCGGTGGCCGGTTTAGCTGCTGGCAGCGGCTCGGCAGCCGGCTTCGATACCTCTTCCTGCACATGTTCGGCCAACTCGTCCAGATAGCTGAAACCGACCGGGTCGCTTTCACCGCTGTAATAGTCTTCGTCCAGCGGCGGCTCATCATCGCGATCCATGCCTACGGCAGCGTAGGCGGAGGGGTCGAAAGGCGGCTCGTCGCTTGCCGCTGTGGGCTGTGGCGCCGGTGCAGGGGCAACAGGCTCGGGCGCAGGTGCGGGCACAGGTTCAGCCGCCACCGGCGCAGGTGCAACTGCCGGCTCTTCCCACGGCAGGTCGACCACCTCCGCGACAGGCTCAGGTACCGAAATGGCCTCGATCTCGGCCTGCAGCTCGGCGTCTGGCTCGGCCTCCGGCTCATGGTCGGCTGTCGCAGGTGCAGGCACCTCCAGCTGTGGGGCCGCCGCCGCGGGTTCTGCCGGCGCGGCCGCAACAGGCGATGAAGGCCCGGCCAAGGCCGAGGCTGCCACCGGCGCTGCAGGATCAGCTGTGGCTTGGCTGATCCCCACTGGCTTTAGCACCGGTCTCGGCGCGTCGTCGGTATCAGCCGGGCGGAACGCCAACATGCGCAGCAGGACCATCTCGAAACCACCACGCGGGTCCGGCGCCAACGGCAGGTCTCGGCGGCCGATCAGGCCCATCTGGTAATAGAACTGCACGTCCTCGGCCGGCAATGCCGAAGCCAGCGCCAGTACTCGGTCGCGGTCACCCTGGCCGTTGTCCACGGCCTCTGGCAGCGCCTGAGCAATGGCCACACGGTGCAGCACGTTAAGCATTTCGGCCAGCACGCCCGCCCAGTCCGGGCCCTGCTCGGCCAAGCTGCGCACGGCCTCCAGCAATGCCCGGGCATCGCCTTCGAGCAACGCCTGCAACACGCCGTAGACCTGGCCGTGATCCAGGCTGCCAAGCATGGCCCGCACATCAGCGGCCAGCACCTTGCCTTCGCCAAAGGCGATGGCCTGGTCGGTGAGGCTCATGGCGTCACGCATCGAGCCATCGGCCGCGCGGCCCAGCAGCCACAGGGCATCCGGCTCGAACGGCACGTTCTCGGCAGCCAGTACGTGGCTGAGGTGTTCAACCACCCGCTCCGGGCTCATGTTCTTCAGCGAGAACTGCAGGCAGCGCGACAGGATGGTGGCCGGCAGCTTCTGCGGGTCGGTGGTGGCGAGGATGAATTTGACGTAGGGCGGCGGCTCTTCCAGCGTCTTGAGCAAGGCGTTGAACGAGTGGGTCGACAGCATGTGCACTTCGTCGATCAGGTAGACCTTGAAGCGCCCACGGCTTGGGGCGTACTGCACGTTGTCCAGCAGCTCGCGGGTGTCCTCGACCTTGGTGCGGCTGGCGGCGTCGATCTCGATCAGGTCGACGAAACGGCCTTCGTCGATTTCACGGCACACCGAACAGGTGCCACAGGGCGTGGAGGTGATGCCGGTTTCGCAGTTCAGGCACTTGGCGATAATACGGGCGATGGTCGTCTTGCCCACGCCCCGGGTACCGGTGAACAGGTAGGCGTGGTGCAGGCGCTGATTGTCCAAGGCATTGATCAAGGCCTTCAGCACATGGGCCTGGCCGACCATTTCGCGGAACGAGCGCGGACGCCATTTACGTGCAAGAACCTGATAACTCATCGAAAAACCATCGTAGCCTGATAGAGCGGAAGATCGCTAATGCTAGCGGAGCGGGGGCAAAATTGCACCCTGCGCGCGTCGTCTAAGCTTTGAGGCAGGCGCGCTGTTCAGGGAGGATACGCCTTTGCGAAGATTGCTGGCCCTGCTGTTGCTCTGGACCACCCACAGCCTGGCTGAACAGCCGGCACTGCGCTTCTCCGTAGCGGAGAGCTGGGGCATGCCGCTGGTACGCATCGAAGGCGATCAGCCAGTGGAGGGATTGCTTTACGACCTGATGCAGGCCATGGCCAAGGAAGTGGGGGCTCGCCCCAAGTACCACGTCATGGCCCGCCTGCGCCTGGAGGAGGCCATGAGCAGCGGCGACATAGATGTGCGTTGCTACGTCAGTACCCGATGGCTCAATGACCGGCCGGGGGATTTTGTGTGGAGTATCCCGCTGATTCACCAGCGCGACGTGCTGGTTGGCCGCGCCAGCGACGACACCCCGATGCTCTTGGAGCAGCTGCCACCCCAGGCTATCGGCACGGTGCTGGGCTACACCTATTCAACCCTGCAACCGCTGCTGGACAAGGGCCAGCTGCACCGTGAGGACAGCCGCAGCCAGTTGCTGGTGCTGCAAAAGCTGCAGGCCGGGCGGTATCGGCATGCGGTGAGCAACCAGTTGTCGTTGCAGTGGTTCAACCAGGGGTTGCCAGCTGAACAGCAATTGCAGGCGCTGGCGGTGCTGGAAGAACAGGATTTGGGGTGCATGGTGCGCAACGATCCGGCGATACCGACACAAGCGCTGTTGCGGGCGCTGGTAAGAATGAAGCAGTCGGGTGAGATCGAGCGGATTGTGCAGCGGTATGGGGGAGCGGGCGACCCGGACAATATGTCTGTGGCCCGCCCCTGAAATGCCCAGCAAAATGCCGGCACAACTTACTGCCCTGCTCAATTTGTGAAAGCTTGTGCAAACCCTGTGGGAGCGGGCATGCCCGCGAACACCGGCATAGCCGGTGCCATCCACCGAGTAATGTTCTTCGCAGGCATGCCCGCTCCCACAAAGTTCTTAAAAGTGCGCACTCTGATCGGGTGTTCGCTGTAATCGGGGCATCTGGCGCGGCCAGCGGCGGCAGTTTGCGGCTGATGTGGCAGACCGGCTGGCACTGATCGCCCTGGGGCAGGCTGCGGGGTTTTCGCTGGATGAAGTAGGGGCGATGCTGGTGGACCTGCAGGTCGACCGGCAGATGCTGATCGCCAAGGCGGACGAGCTGGATGCGCGAATCAGGCGGTTGCAAGCGATGAGCAAGGGATTGCAGCATGCGGCGCAGTACCCGAAGGAGGATCATCTGGCATGCCCGAAATTCCAGCGGCTGATGAAGCTGTCGGCGGCCGGAGCATTGGGCGGAAAGCAGGCAAGAAGGAAGGCGTTCGTTGCAGACTGAGGTTTTCCGACCCCAGAAATGGAGGCGGCCCCACCAGCCACACCCCGGCACTCGATGTTCCCGCTATGGCTGCTCCCTTCCGGGCCTGACCAGGTTAACGGGTAATCAATGCGGGGGGACCGATGGGGCCACCACTACATGCCTCGCTGAGCAGCGAGTGGCGCCATTGTACCGGTCTTGAGGGCAGATACAACCTCTGAGGTAGAAAAAGTCATCATTTCTCAATGACTTGTCAGGCGCATGGGCGCTGAACTGGCGCGCAAACCTGTGGGAGCGGGCGCGCCCGCGAAGAAGGCGCCGCAGTGGATGGCACCGGCTTTGCCGGTGATCGCCGGCAAGCCAGCTCCTACAGGGACCGTACAAGCTTCTGAATCTGGGTATCGAGCCAGAATGTTGGGGTCGGGGATAGCGCAGGGCTTCAGATAGCGATGCCCTGTTCGGCCAGGAATGTGACAAAGGCATCTTCGTCCAGCACCTTAACGCCCAGCTCAGCGGCCTTGGCCAGCTTGGACCCTGCCCCCGGCCCTGCCACCACGCAGTGGGTCTTGCCAGACACCGAGCCGGCCACCTTGGCCCCCAGGCTTTCCAGCTTGTCTTTGGCGATGTCGCGGCTCATGCGCTCCAGCGTACCGGTCAGCACCCAGGTCTGCCCGGCCAGCGGCAAGCCTTCGGCTACCTTCTTCTCGCTGCTCCAATGCATGCCGAACGCCAGCAACTGGGCTTCGATGTCCCGCGCCAGCTTCTGATTCGCTTCATCCTTGAAGAACTCACGCACTGCGTCAGCCTGCTTGGCCGCCAGGGCTTGGCGCAGGTCGATGCCGTCGGCGGCGATGATCTTGTCCAGGCTGTCGAGCCTGGCCACCAGCTTCTCGGCACCGGTCGGGCCAACGGAGGGGATGTCGAGCTTGGCGATCATCCCGGCCAAGGTGGTGCTGGCAGCAAATTCGGCAGCCAGTTCGCCCTCGTCCTGTATTTTCATGCCGCTGGCCAGAAGCTGTTCAATGACTTTCTGGTTGTGCTCGTCTTCGAAGAAGTTGTGGATTTCGTAGGCCACCTCCAGGCCGATATCCGGCAGGTAGGTCAGCACTTGTGGCAACGCCTGCTGCACACGGGCCAGGCTGCCCAGCGAGCGGGCCAGTACCTTGGCGGTTTCTTCGCCCACGTCGGGAATGCCCAGGGCATAGATGAAGCGCGCCAGGCTCGGGCGCTTGCTGGCTTCGATGGCATCGAGCAACTTCTTGCTGGAGACCTCGGCAAAGCCTTCAAGCCCGACAACCTGCTCGAACTCCAGTTTGTACAGGTCAGCTGGCGAGCCGATCAGGCCTTCATCCACCAATTGCTCGACGCTCTTCTCGCCCAGGCCGTCGATGTCCATGGCACGGCGGGACACGTAGTGAATGATCGCCTGTTTGAGCTGGGCGCCACAGGCCAAGCGACCCACACAGCGGTACACCGCGCCTTCGCTGGTGGTTGCCTTGCCTTTGCTGCGTTTGACCAGCTGGGTACGCTCGACCTGCGAACCACAGACCGGGCACACGCTCGGCACTTCTACCGGGCGGGCATCTTCCGGGCGGCGCTCCAGCACGACTTGCATCACCTGCGGGATCACATCACCGGCACGGCGGATGATTACCGTGTCGCCGATGCGCAGGCCCAGGCGGGCGATTTCGTCCATGTTGTGCAAGGTGGCATTGGACACGGTCACACCAGCAACCTTGACCGGTTTCAGGCGCGCCACAGGCGTTACTGCCCCTGTACGGCCAACCTGGAACTCGACGTCCAGCACCTCGGTCAGCTCTTCCATGGCCGGGAACTTGTGGGCGATCGCCCAGCGTGGCTCGCGGGCACGGAAGCCCAGCTCGCGCTGGGCGGCCAGGCTGTTGACCTTGAACACCACGCCATCGATTTCATAGGGCAGGCTGTTGCGCCGTTCGCCGATATCGCGGTAGTAGGCCAGGCACTCATCGATGCCTGCCGCGTGCTTGAGCTCGCGACTGATCGGCAGGCCCCAGGCCTTGAGCTGCTCGAGGGTGCCGATGTGGCTGTCGGCGATGCTCTCGGACACCTGGCCAACGCCATAGCAGCAGAACTCCAGCGGGCGGCTGGCGGTAATCTTTGAATCCAGCTGACGCAGGCTGCCGGCAGCGGCGTTGCGCGGGTTGGCGAAGGTCTTGCCGCCGGCTTCGGCCTGGGCGGCATTGAGCCGGTCGAAACCGGCCTTGCTCATGTACACCTCACCGCGCACTTCCAGCACCGCTGGCCAGCCTTCGCCCTGCAGTTTGAGCGGGATGTTACGCACGGTGCGCACGTTGGCGCTGATATCCTCGCCAGTGGTGCCGTCACCACGGGTGGCGCCCTGCACCAGCTGACCGTCGCGATACAGCAGGCTCACCGCCAGGCCGTCGAGCTTGGGTTCGCAGCTGAAGTCGACCGCACCGGGCTGGTCGAGGCCGTCTACCACGCGGCGGCCGAACTCACGCAGGTCGGTTTCTTCGAAAGCGTTGCCCAGGCTGAGCATGGGCACTTCATGGCGCACTTGGCTGAATGCGGACAACGCCTGGCCGCCGACGCGCTGGGTGGGCGAATCAGGGGTTACCAGGTGGGGGTGTTCAGCCTCAAGCGCCTTGAGCTCGTTGAACAGGCGGTCGTATTCGGCATCGGGCACACTGGGCTCGTCGAGCACGTAGTAGCGGTAGTTGTGCTGGTCGAGTTCGGCACGCAGTTCGTGGATACGGGTTTCGGCGGTCATTTTCAGGGTCTCTTGCAAAGCAAAAAGAGCAGCCTGGGGTGGTGTCTGGGGCCTGGATTGGTAATTGCC
>NZ_JBNRIK010000007.1:130633-158174 GCF_053557975.1 Pseudomonas sp. XP2 | reverse complement strand
CCGGCGATAGGGCCGGGTCGGGCAGTAACTCCCGAACCGACCAGCACGCCCTCAGGCTGCTCTTTCGTCTGGATCTGTCAGCGCTTCTGGGTCAGCGCGCGGCGCTCGAACTCGACGATGCGCTGGCGGTAGTGCTCGATGGTCTGGGCAGTCAGCACGCTGCGCTGGTCGTCCTTGAGCTCGCCGTTGAGTTCGTGGGCCAGTTTGCGTGCCGCAGCGACCATCACGTCGAACGCCTGCTTCGGATGACGCGGGCCCGGCAGACCAAGGAAGAAGCTCACAGCGCGGGTGCTGAAGTGGTCGATATCGTCCAGGTCGAACACGCCTGGCTTGACCGCATTGGCCATGGAGAACAGCACTTCGCCGTGGCCGGCCATGCTCTCGTGGCGGTGGAAAATGTCCATTTCGCCGAAGCGCAGGCCGCTTTCCAGAATGTTCTGCAGCAACGCCGGGCCCTTGAAGCCGCCTTCGTCACGGGAGATAACACTGATCACCAGCACTTCCTCGGCCGGTGGCAGCTCCTTGACGCTACTGGCAGGCGCTGTACCCGTGCTGCTGCGGGTGTTGTCGGCGGCAAAGTCGTCATTGCTGTCAGCAAAAAGGTCGGGCTCGCGCGTGTCGGCACTCAGGTTCAGGTCACCCTGCTGTACATCAGCCGCTACGGTGGCGCGCTTGTTGCGCTTGCTGGCCTTGGCCGGCTTGGGCTCGCGTTCGCGGTCACGCGAAGAGGCGCTGAGCGACGGCAAGTCGCTTTCGTCCAGCTCAGGCTCCTTGTGGGCGTCCAGCACGCGCGACGGGCCGAGCACTTCGGCGCCGCCACCCTCTTCTTCCGGCAGGTTGGAATAACTGCGATCCAGACGGAATTTCAACTTGCCTTTCCCGCCGCGCATGCGGCGCCAGCCGTCGAAAAGAATCCCGGCAATGACAATGATGCCGATGACGATCAGCCACTCGCGCAGACCGATTTCCATGTAATCCCGTGCCTCTATAAAAATATGCTTGAAAACAAAGGGTTCAAAGCCCTTTAACACGTGGCGCCAACTCTATGTTCTGACAGGCGTTTTACCCACGCAAAAAACGAGTGACATTAAGCTAGCACGACCAAAGACAACTTTACACCGTCTGTCGCACATGACGGGGGCATTTCGCTACAGAATGTGCCCGCATCGTCGCGCATCAAGCGTCGACCATGGCCATGGCCGCCTCCACATCAACTGCAACAAGGCGTGAGCAACCGGGTTCATGCATGGTCACCCCCATCAATTGGTCCGCCATCTCCATGGCAATCTTGTTGTGCGTGATGTAGATGAACTGCACGCTTTCACTCATTTCCTTGACCAGGCGCGCATAGCGCCCGACGTTGGCATCGTCCAGCGGTGCATCGACCTCGTCGAGCATGCAGAACGGTGCGGGGTTCAACTTGAAGATGGCAAACACCAGCGCCAAAGCGGTCAGTGCCTTCTCGCCGCCGGACAGCAGATGAATGGTGCTGTTCTTCTTGCCCGGGGGTCGCGCCATGATCGTCACCCCTGTATCGAGTAAATCTTCGCCCGTCAGTTCCAGATAAGCGCTGCCACCACCGAAAACTTTTGGGAAAAGTGCCTGTAATCCGGCATTTATCTGATCAAAGGTATCCTTGAAGCGGTTGCGGGTTTCCTTGTCGATCTTGCGAATGACGTTTTCCAGGGTCTCCAGGGCTTCGACCAGGTCGGCGTCCTGCGCGTCCAGGTAACGCTTGCGCTCGGACTGCTGCTGGTATTCCTCGATGGCGGCCAGGTTGATCGCACCCAGGCGCTGGATGCGTGCTTCAAGCTGCTCCAGCTCCTGTTCGGTACCCTGCTCGCTGGCCTCGGCCTCCAGCGTGGTGAGCACGCCTTGCAGGTCGTAGCCATCGGCCAGCAGCTGTTCTTGCAAGGTCTTGCGTCGTACGTCCAGCCCCTGGCACTCCAGGCGCAATTGCTCCAGTTGGCCGCGCAGCAACTGAGCTTGCTGCTCGGCCTGGGTGCGGCGCTTTTCGGCATCACGCAGTTCACGGTCGGCTTCGTCCATGTGCAGGCGGGCCAAGCGCATTTCCTCGTCGACGCTCATACGCCGCTCCAGCAGCTCTTCGAGCTTCAGGCGCAGTTCTTCCTGCGGGGCCTCGCCCTCCTCCAGGTTCAGGCTCAGTTGCTCCTGGCGCTCGGTCAGGCGCGCTGCCTGCTGCTCCAGGCGCTCCAGGGCCTGACGGGTGGAGTCGTGCTGGGCGCGCAGCGAGCCCAAGCGCACGGCCAACTGGTGGGCGTGGTCCTTGTGCTGGCGGGCCTCTTGGCGCACCCGGTCGAGGGCTTCGCGCAGGGTGTCGCGGCGAGCCATCAGTTGCTCGCGCTGCTCGGTGTCCTGGGCCATCAGCTCCAGGGCCTCCTGCAGCAGCAGGCGCGCTTCGCCTAGCTGTTCGTGCTCCACGGCGCGCTGCTCTTCAAGCTCGGCCAGTTCTTCAAGCAGGCGCCGACGGCGCAACGCGACCTGCTCGGCTCGGGCGCGGCTGGCCGAGAGCCTGGCATTCAGTTCGCCATGCAGACGGTTTTCTTCCTGGGTACGGCGGCGCAGCTGTTCGCGCTGCTCTTCCTGGTCCAGCTGCTGCTCGCGCAGGGCCTGCAACTGTTGCTCAAGCTGCTCCAGTGCCGCTTCCTGCTCCTGTTGCTCCTGCCCCAGGCGCTCGATTTCCTGGCCACGCGCCAGCACGCCGCCTTCAGCTTCACCACCACGGCGCACCCGCAGGAAGTGCCGGCCAACCCAGTAGCCATCGCGGCTGACCAGGCTCTGGCCTTCGCCAAGCGACACGCGCTGCGCCAGTGCCTGGGCCAAGTCCTCCACAGGCTTGACCTGGCCCAGCCAGGGCGCCAGGTCGATGCGACCTGCGACCTTTTCCAGCAGGCTGCCAGGCAACGATGAACCCTTGCCGCTGGCCTGCAGCAAACGCAGCTCACCTTGCTCAAGGCCTGTGAAATCGAGCGTATCGAAATCATCCACCAGCACCGCCTGCAGATCGGCGCCAAGCACCGTTTCTACTGCCAACTCCCAACCCGGTTCTACGCGCAAGCCTTCAGCCAGGCGTGGCTGTTGCTCCAGACCTTGGCCTTGCAGCCAGCCTGCAGCACCCGCGCCCGGTTCCAGGGCGGCCTGCTGCAAGGCTTCGAGCGAGGCCAGACGACCACCCAGGCGCTGCAGGTCGCCCTGCGCCTGCTGCTGGGCCTGGGTGGCCTGTTGCAGTTGCTCGCGCGCGCCTTCCAGGCGCTCGACCACCTGTTCTTCGGACAGCTGCAATTCTTCCAGCAGCATTTCACTGCTGGCCAGTTGCTCGGCCAGTTCGAGCATGGCGGCATCCTGCGGGTCGCTCCCCAGTTGCTCGCGCTCCTCGCCCAGCTTGCGCTGGCGCTCGGCCAAACGCTCCAGGCTGGCTTCCAGCTGTTGCAGGCGCGCCTGCTGCACTTCGGCCTGGCGACGTGGTTCGGCGGAGCGGCTGTTGAAACTGTCCCACTGTTCCTGCCAGCCGTGCATGCCCGCCTCGGCTTCCTCAAGGGCCGCAGCGGCCTCTTCGGCGGCGGCCAGGGTCATTTCCTGCTCGGGCTCGAGCATGGCCAGCTCTTCGCCCAGGGTGGCCAGCAAGGTGCGGTCGTGGCCCAGGTGCGATTCGGTCTCCAGGCGCGTGCGCTCGGCTTCCTTGAAGTCGTCCTGCAACTGCCGCAGGCGCTGCTGGCCATGCTGGATACTCTGCTCGACCCGGGCAATATCACCGGCTACCGAGTAGAAGCGGCCCTGCACCTGGTTGAAGCGCTCGGATAATTCATGATGGCCATCGCGCAGGCGCTCGATACTGGCATCGGCATTGCGCTGCTCGGCCACCAGTGCTTCATGGGACACACCCTGGTCGCCAATCACCGACTCGCGCTGGCGTACCTGTTCGTCCAGGCCGCGCCAGCGCAAGGCCGAAAGGCGTGCCTTCAACTGGCGTTCCTGCGCTTTGTACTCGCGGTACTTCTCGGCGGCCTGGGCCTGACGGTGCAGGCGCTCCAGCTGGCGCTCCAGCTCTTCGCGCAGGTCGGTCAGGCGCGCGAGGTTTTCCTGGGTGCGGCGGATGCGGTTCTCGGTTTCGCGGCGCCGCTCCTTGTACTTGGAGATGCCGGCCGCTTCTTCGATGAAGTTGCGCAGTTCCTCGGGCTTGGCCTCGATCAGCTTGGAGATCATGCCCTGTTCGATGATCGAATAGCTGCGTGGTCCAAGGCCGGTACCGAGGAAAATATCGGTGATGTCACGCCGCCGACACTTGGTGCCGTTGAGGTAATAGCTGTTCTGCCCGTCGCGGGTAACCTTGCGGCGGATCGAGATTTCGGCATAGGCGGCATACTCGCCGACCAGGGTGGTTTCGCTGTTGTCGAACACCAGTTCGATGCTGGCCTGGCTGACCGGCTTGCGGCCACTGGAGCCGTTGAAGATGACGTCGGTCATCGACTCGCCGCGCAGGTTCTTTGCCGAACTCTCGCCCATCACCCAGCGCACCGCGTCGATGATGTTGGACTTGCCACAGCCGTTGGGGCCGACCACGGCCGCCATGTTACTGGGGAAATTGACCGTGGTCGGGTCGACGAACGACTTGAACCCGGCCAGGCGAATGCACTTCAGGCGCATCGGTCAGCCTCGGGCCAGCGCCGCCAGCACCAGTTCGCAGCTGCGCTGGCCGTAGGCAGTTAGCACCTCCCGGATGCGTGGCAGGTCGCGGGCGACCACGGCGTCGAGCAGGCGGGCGAACAGGTCCAGGTAATCGATCATGTTGGCCTGGCGCTGGTCCAGCGACAAATAGTAGGCACGGCTCATCGCCGGTTGCAGGTTTTCCACGGTTTCCTGCAGGAACGGGTTGTCGGCGAACGGATAGGCCGCGCGCATCACCGCGAAGCTCTCGGCGACAAACGTCTTGATGTCGAGCTGGTCATGGGCGCGCTGCAAACGCTGCTGAATATCCAGAAACGGGCGCAGGTCGGCATCGGTGCGCCATTTTTGCGCAACCGCGTTGCCCAGCAGGATGTAGAACTCGCCCATCAAGGAACACAGGCTACGCACGCTGCGCTCGTCCAGCACGGTCACGTGGGCACCCCGGCGCGGCAAAATCGCCACCAGGTGGCGGCGCTCGAGGATCAGCAGCGCTTCACGGACCGAGCCACGGCTGACGTTGAGGGCCAAGGTCACCTTCTGCTCCTGGATACGCTCGCCTGGCGCCAGCTCGCCGCGGATGATGCGTTCGGCCAGGTAATCGGCAATCTGCTCGGAGAGGCTGTCCGGGGCCTTGAACGTCATGGTTTTCCTTCAAAATCATTGAACTGGGCACAAGGGGCGGATTGTAGCGTACTTGGGCGGTAATCGCGCAGAGGGGCCAGGCGGTTTATTTGACCCGCCAGACAGCCGCGCGCCCGGCGCGATCTATGCTTGTTGTATGGGCAACGTGTTCGGCCGGGCGGCTACACGCGCAATTTCTTGACCTTTGAGTCAGAAAAATATTGACCTGCTGGACAGGTGTTGCTTAGAGTCCGCCCAACAACAATAAAACCATTGCGAGGCTATCCCCGTGATCCAGTTTCTCGTCAACCAGGAGCTGCATAGTGAGCACGCCCTGGACCCGAACATGACGGTGCTGCAGTACCTGCGCGAGCACCTGGGCAAACCCGGCACCAAAGAGGGCTGCGCCAGTGGTGACTGCGGCGCCTGCACCGTGGTCGTCGGCGAACTGAGCCAGGACGAGCAAGGCAACGACAGCCTGCGCTACCGCAGCCTCAACTCGTGCCTCACCTTTGTCTCGTCGCTGCACGGCAAGCAACTGATCAGCGTCGAAGGCCTCAAGCATCAGGGCCAACTGCACAGCGTGCAACAGGCCATGGCCGATTGCCACGGTTCACAATGCGGCTTCTGCACCCCTGGCTTTGTCATGTCGCTGTTCGCCTTGCAAAAAAACAGCAGCGGCCCGGACCTGCACCAGGCCCAGGAAGCCCTGGCCGGTAACCTGTGCCGTTGCACCGGCTACCGCCCCATCCTCGAAGCCGCCGAGCAGAGCTGCCGCCAGTCCTGTCGCGACCAGTTCGATGCCCAGCAGGCGCAAACCATCAGCCGCCTCAAGGCCATTGCACCGACCCAGACCGGCGAGCTGAACAGCGGCGACAAGCGTTGCCTGGTGCCGCTGACCGTGGCCGACCTGGCCGACCTGTACAGTTCACACCCCGAAGCCCGCTTGCTGGCCGGCGGTACCGACCTGGCCCTGGAAGTGACCCAGTTCCACAGGACGTTGCCGGTGATGATCTATGTCGGCCACGTGGCCGAGCTCAAACGCATCGAAAAAACTGCCAGCCACCTGGAAATCGGTGCTGCCACCCCGCTCACCGACTGCTACGGCGCACTCCACGAGGAATACCCGGACTTCGGCGACCTGCTGCACCGCTTCGCCTCGCTGCAGATCCGCAACCAGGGCACGCTGGGCGGCAATATTGGCAACGCCTCGCCCATCGGCGACTCGCCTCCCCTGCTGATTGCCCTGGACGCGCAGATCGTACTGCGCCAAGGCGAGCGCCAGCGCACCATGGCGCTGGAAGACTACTTCATCGATTACCGCATCACCGCCCGCCAGGACAGCGAGTTCATCGAGAAGATCATCGTGCCTCGCGCCACCAATGACTGGGCGTTCCGCGCCTACAAAGTATCCAAGCGCCTGGACGACGACATTTCTGCCGTGTGCGCGGCCTTCAACCTCAGCATCGAAAACGGCGTGGTCAGCGGTGTGCGCATCGCCTTCGGCGGCATGGCGGCCATCCCTAAACGGGCCCGCGCCTGCGAAGCAGCGCTGCGCGGCAAGCCGTGGAACCAGGCCGCCATCGAGCGGGCCTGCCAGGCCCTGGCCGAGGATTTCACCCCGCTCAGCGACTTCCGCGCCAGCAAGGAATACCGCCTGCTGACCGCACAAAACCTGCTGCGCAAGTACTTCATCGAACAGCAAACGCCGCACATCGAAACCCGGGTGACCGCTTATGTCTAACCATCACGTAGCCAAGAGCCAGGCCGAGATGGCCGAGCTGTTCAGCCAGGACCTGACCACCGGGGTTGGCCGCAGCGTCAAGCACGACAGCGCCGACAAGCATGTATCTGGCGAGGCGCTGTACATTGACGACCGCCTGGAATTCCCCAACCAGTTGCACGTCTATGCGCGCACCGCCGACCGCGCCCATGCGCGTATCCTGCGCATCGACACCACGCCGTGCTATGCCTTCGAGGGTGTGCGCATCGCCATCACCCACGAGGACATCCCCGGCCTGAAAGACATCGGCCCGGTGGTGGCCGGTGACCCGCTGCTGGCCATCGACAAGGTCGAGTTCTTCGGCCAGCCGGTGCTTGCCGTTGCGGCCCGTGACCTTGAAACCGCGCGCCGCGCGGCCATGGCCGCCATCGTCGAATACGAAGACCTGGAGCCGGTGCTGGATGTGGTCGATGCGCTGCGCAAGAAGCACTTCGTGCTCGACAGCCACACCCACCAGCGCGGTGATTCAGCTACCGCCCTGGCCAGCGCCCCGCACCGCATTCAGGGCACCCTGCACATCGGCGGCCAGGAACACTTCTACCTGGAAACCCAGATTTCCTCGGTAATGCCCACCGAAGACGGCGGCATGATCGTCTACTGCTCCACGCAAAACCCCACCGAAGTGCAGAAACTGGTCGCCGAAGTGCTCGACGTGCCGATGAACAAGGTGGTGCTGGACATGCGCCGCATGGGTGGCGGGTTTGGCGGCAAGGAAACCCAGGCCGCCAGCCCTGCCTGCCTGTGCGCGGTGGTGGCGCGCCTGACCGGGCAGCCGACCAAGATGCGCCTGCCACGGGTCGAAGACATGACCATGACCGGCAAACGCCACCCGTTCTATGTCGAATACGATGTGGGCTTCGACGACAACGGCCGCCTGCACGGCATCAATTTCGACCTGGCCGGCAACTGCGGATACTCGCCCGACCTCTCCGGCTCGATCGTCGACCGCGCCATGTTCCACTCCGACAATGCCTACTACCTGGGCGATGCCACCGTGCATGGCCACCGCTGCAAGACCAACACCGCCTCCAACACCGCCTACCGCGGCTTTGGCGGCCCGCAGGGCATGGTCGCCATCGAGCAGGTGATGGACCATATCGCCCGCCACCTGGGCCGTGACCCCCTGGCCGTGCGCAAGGCCAACTACTACGGCAAGACCGAACGCAACGTTACCCACTACTACCAGACCGTCGAGCACAACATGCTCGAGGAGATGACCGCCGAGCTGGAGGCCAGCAGCGACTACGCCGAGCGACGCGAGTCGATCCGGCGCTTCAACGCCAACAGCCCGATCCTGAAGAAAGGCCTGGCGCTGACGCCGGTCAAGTTCGGCATCTCGTTCACCGCCACCTTCCTCAACCAGGCCGGTGCGCTGATCCACATCTACACCGATGGCAGCATTCACCTTAACCACGGCGGCACCGAGATGGGCCAGGGCCTGAACACCAAGGTGGCACAGGTGGTGGCGCAGATCTTCCAGGTGGATTTCAGCCGCATCCAGATCACCGCCACCAATACCGACAAGGTTCCCAATACCTCGCCGACCGCCGCCTCCAGTGGTGCCGACCTGAACGGCAAGGCAGCGCAAAACGCTGCCGAAATCCTCAAGCGGCGCCTTACCGAGTTCGCCGCACGGCACTATCAGGTGACCGAGGAAGATGTCGAATTCCGCAACGGCCATGTACGCGTGCGCGACCAGATCGTCAGCTTCGAGCAACTGGTGCAGCAGGCGTACTTCGCCCAGGTGTCGCTGTCCAGCACCGGGTTCTACCGCACGCCGAAAATCTTCTACGACCGCAGCCAGGCACGCGGCCGGCCGTTCTACTACTTCGCCTTTGGCGCCGCCTGCGTGGAGGTGATCGTCGATACCCTGACCGGCGAATACAAGATGCTGCGCGCCGACATCCTGCACGACGTGGGCGATTCGCTGAACCCGGCCATCGACATCGGCCAGGTGGAAGGCGGCTTCATCCAGGGTATGGGCTGGCTCACCACCGAAGAACTGGTGTGGAACGCCAAGGGCAAACTGATGACCAACGGCCCGGCCAGCTACAAGATCCCGGCAGTCGCCGACATGCCGCTGGACCTGCGGGTGAAGCTGGTGGAAAACCGCAAGAACCCGGAAGACACCGTGTTCCACTCCAAGGCCGTGGGCGAGCCGCCGTTCATGCTCGGCATTGCGGCCTGGTGTGCGATCAAGGATGCTGTGGCCAGCCTGGCTGACTACCGCGTGCAGCCGAACATTGACGCGCCGGCGACACCGGAACGGGTGCTGTGGGGTTGTGAACAGATGCGCAAGGTAGTGGCTGCAGCGCAACCTGAAGCCCCAGAGTTGGAAACTGTGACTCAGTAACGCCGCTCCTACACAAAGCCGACCGCGTTGCACTGAAGAGGATCTGCATCATGCACCAATGGATCAACGCCCTCGCCGACCACCAGTCCCGTGGCGAAGCGTGCGTGCTGGTGACCATCATCGAGGAGCGCGGCTCGACCCCGCGCAACGCAGGCTCGAAGATGGTGGTCAGCGCCAGCGGCCTGTTCGACACCATCGGCGGCGGCCACCTGGAATACAAGGCGCTGCACATCGCCCGGCAAATGCTCGAAGAGCAGCGCACCACGCCGCACCTTGAGCGCTTCAGCCTCGGCGCCAGCCTGGGCCAGTGCTGCGGCGGCGTGACCGTGCTGCTGTTCGAGCCGATGGCCGCCGTGCAGGCGCAGATCGCCGTGTTCGGCGCGGGCCATGTCGGCCGGGCTCTGGTACCCTTGCTCGCCGCGCTGCCCTGCCGGGTGCGCTGGATCGATTCGCGCGAACAGGAATTCCCCGAGCTCATCCCCAACGGGGTGACCAAGGTCGTCAGTGAGGAACCGGTCGACGAAGTCGCAGGCCTGCCACCAGGCTGCTACTGCATCGTCATGACCCACAACCACCAGCTCGACCTGGAGCTGACCGCCGCCATTCTCAAGCGCAACGATTTCACCTGGTTCGGCCTGATCGGCTCGAAGACCAAACGGGTCAAGTTCGAGCACCGCTTGCGCGAGCGCGGCTACGACGAGGCCGTGCTGGCGCGTATGCGCTGCCCGATGGGCCTGCCCGAGGTAAAGGGCAAGCTGCCCATCGAGATCGCCGTGTCCATCGCCGGCGAAATCATCGCCACCTACAACGCCTGCTTCGGCCAGCACGACGCTGCGGCCAATGCCGGCCCCATTGCCCAGTTGCTGCCGCCCTCCCGGCGCAGCCAAGCTATTTGACGAGTGTGTTATGACCGTTACCCGTAAAGCCTACCGCGCCGCCATCCTGCACAGCATCGCCGACCCGGCCGAGGTGGGCCTGGAGGCTTCCCATGAGTACTTCGAAGACGGCCTGCTGGTGGTCGACGATGGGCGCATCAGCGCCATTGGCCACGCCAGCGAACTGCTGCCGACCCTGGACGCAGGCATCCCGGTGGAGCACTACCAGGACGCGCTGATCACCCCAGGCTTTATCGACACCCATATCCATTTCCCGCAAACCGGCATGATCGGCTCCTACGGCGAGCAATTACTGGACTGGTTGAACACTTACACCTTCCCCTGCGAAAAGCAGTTCGCCGACAAAGCGCACGCCGACCAGGTGGCGAAAATCTTCCTCAAGGAACTGCTGCGCAACGGCACCACCACTGCATTGGTGTTCGGCAGCGTGCACCCGGAATCGGTCAACGCCCTGTTCGAAGAGGCCGAGCGCCTGGACCTGCGCCTGATCGCCGGCAAGGTGATGATGGACCGCAACGCGCCGGACTACCTGACCGACACCGCCGAATCCGGTTACGCCGACAGCAAAGCGCTGATCGAGCGCTGGCATGGCAAGGGCCGCCTGCACTACGCGGTTACCCCGCGTTTCGCCCCGACCAGCACGCCTGAACAGCTGGCACTGGCTGGTCAGTTGCTGAAGGAACACCCCGGCGTGTACATGCACACGCACCTGTCGGAAAACCTCAAGGAAATCGACTGGGTCAAGTCGCTGTTCCCCGAGCAGAAGGGTTACCTGGACGTGTACGACCACTTCGAGCTGCTGGGCGAGCGCTCGGTGTTTGCCCACGGCGTGCACCTGTGCGACGACGAATGCCAGCGCCTGGCCGAAACCGGCTCGGCCGTGGCCTTCTGCCCCACTTCCAACCTGTTCCTGGGCAGCGGCTTGTTCAACCTGCCCCAGGCCGAGCGCTTCAAAGTCAACGTGGGCCTGGGTACCGACGTCGGCGCCGGCACCAGCTTCTCGCTGCTCAACACCCTGAACGAAGCGTACAAGGTGATGCAGCTGCAGGGCGCGCGCCTGCACCCGTACAAGTCGCTGTACCTGGCCACCCTCGGCGGCGCCCGCGCCCTGCGCCTGGACGACCGCATCGGCAGCCTGCGCCCGGGCAACGATGCCGACTTCGTGGTGCTGGACTACAAGGCCACGCCGCTGCTGGACTACCGCATTCAGCAGTCCAACAGCATCGAAGAGACCCTGTTTGTGCTCACCACCCTGGGCGACGACCGCACTGTGCGTGAAACCTACGCTGCAGGGCGTTGCGTGCACCAGCGCTAATGTTCTTTGGCAAGCCCCCGGTAAAGCGCGCCGCCGATAGCAGCACCAATAAGCGGCGCCACCCAGAACAGCCACAGCTGTTGCAGGGCCCAGCCGCCGACGAACAAGGCCGGCCCCGTGCTACGCGCGGGGTTGACCGAGGTATTGGTCACCGGAATGGAGATCAGGTGGATCAGGGTCAGGGCCAGGCCGATGGCAATCGGTGCAAAACCTGCCGGCGCCCGCGAATCGGTCGCGCCCATGATCACCACCAGGAACATCGCCGTCATCACCACTTCACTGATGAACCCCGCCCCCAGCGTATAACCGCCGGGCGAGTGGTCGGCGTAGCCGTTTGAAGCCAATCCCGAAGACAACTCGAAACCGGCCTTGCCGCTGGCGATGAGGTAGATCACCCCGGCCGCCAGGATGGCGCCAATCACCTGCGCGATCACGTAGGGCAGCAGCTCTTTGGCCGGAAAGCGCCCACCCACCACCAGCCCGAACGACACGGCAGGGTTGAGGTGACAGCCAGAGATATGGCCGATGGCGAAGGCCATGGTCAGCACTGTGAGGCCGAAGGCGAAGGCGACACCGAGCACACCGATGCCGAGAGGGGAACTGGCTGCGAGTACTGCACTGCCACAGCCGCCAAGCACTAACCAGAAGGTGCCGATCAGCTCGGCACCCATACGTTTACCCAAAGACATGCTCATGAACCCATTCCTCAAGAAGTTGAACGCAACGAATGCGCAAGCCCAACTGCTTGATGAAGGTTTGCTCACAAGAATTTAGCAGACCTTTGGCTGATGGCCAGAAATGACTGGGGGCTGCAAAGCAGCCCCCTTCAATCACCTTGCAAACGATCAACCCTTCGCTGAAACCTTGGGCTTTTTCAGCAAATGCGAGAACACCGCATGCAGATCGTCCGAGGCACTCTCCTCGTCCAGGTTCAGCTTGCTGTCAATGTGGTCCATGTGGTGCATCATCAAGCTTACGGCCTGCTCGGCATCACGCGCCTCGATGGCATCGATCAGCTGCATGTGCTCATCGTACGAACAATGCGAGCGGTTGCCGCTTTCGTACTGGGCAATGATCAGTGAGGTTTGCGACACCAGGCTGCGCTGGAAGCTCACCAGGGGTGCATTGCCCGCCGCTTCGGCCAGCTTGAGGTGGAACTCGCCGGAAAGACGAATACCGGCACCGCGGTCACCGCGCGAGAAACTGTCGCGCTCCTCACGCACCATCTGCCGCAGCTCGTTGAGTTGATCCAGGGTGGCGTGCTGCACGGCCAGTTCGGTGATGGCCCGCTCCACCATGCGTCGCGAGAAGAACACCTGGCGCGCCTCTTCCACCGTCGGGCTGGCCACCACTGCACCGCGGTTCGGCCGCAGCAGCACCACGCTTTCGTGGGCCAGGCGCGACAGGGCGCGGCGGATGATGGTGCGGCTGACGCCGAAGATTTCGCCCAGCGCTTCCTCGCTCAACTTGGTGCCCGGCGCCAGGCGCTGCTCGAGGATCGCCTCGAAAATGTGCGCGTAGACGATATCGTCCTGGGTACCGCTGCGGCCGGCCTTGCCGACACGTGCAGGTTTCTTCAGAGGTTGCAGCTGTTCGTTCATGGGCTCTCGAGGCACGAAGAGAAAGTATGGCGCCATTGTACACAGGCTGAGGCGATTCCGCAGGGGGCGTTTTACCTATATAGCCGTTGTACGACGCATTGCGCACACAAAACATAAAACATTATTTGCATTCTTTGTACACAAAAGCATAATCCACCGAGCAACTTCTTGACCCATGAGTCAACAAAACGGTCAGACGTCTGCCTTCCCTCGCGGAGCCGCCAAGTGCATTGCGCAGGAAACTGGCTCCATAACAACAAGAAAGACTTGAGGAGTACCTGCTGTGGAAAGCCGCAAATCCGAAGCCCCTACGCTGGATCTCGCCCCACCACTCGAAACGAGCTGGCTGGAGCGGATTTTCAAACTCAAGCAACACGGCAGCACCGTCAAAACCGAAGTGATCGCCGGGGTGACCACCTTCATCACCATGGCCTACATCATCTTCGTCAACCCCAACATCATGGCCGACGCCGGCATCGACCATGGTGCCGCCTTCGTCGCCACCTGCATCGCCGCCGCGCTGGGCTGCCTGCTGATGGGCCTGTACGCCAACTGGCCGGTGGGCCTGGCACCGGGCATGGGGCTTAACGCCTTCTTCACCTACACCGTGGTCGGCACCATGGGCTACAACTGGGAAACGGCACTGGGGGCAGTGTTTGTCTCGGGCGTGCTGTTCATGTTCCTGACCTTGTCGAAAGTGCGCGAATGGTTGCTCAACAGCATCCCGGTCAGCCTGCGCCATGCCATGGGGGCCGGCGTCGGATTGTTTCTCGGGCTGATCGGCCTGAAGACGGCAGGCATCATCGTCGACAGCCCCGCCACCCTGATCAAGCTGGGCTCGCTGCATGAGCCGGGGCCGCTGCTGGCGGCCGTGTGCTTTCTGCTGATTGCCATCCTCAGCTACAAGCGGGTATTCGGCGCGATCCTGATCAGCATCATTGGCGTCACCCTGGCAGGCTGGGGCCTGGGCCTGGTCACGTTTGGCGGGGTGATGTCGATGCCGCCAAGCCTGGCACCGACCTGGATGGCCATGGACGTGGCCGGGGTGTTCAACGTCAGCATGATCAGCGTGGTGCTGGCGTTTCTGTTCGTGCACATGTTCGACACGGCTGGCACTTTGATGGGGGTGGCGCAACGGGCCAACCTGGTGGCGCCGGACGGGCGTATCGAAAACCTGTCGAAGGCACTGAAGGCCGATAGTGCTTCGAGTGTGTTCGGGGCCGTGGTCGGCGTGCCGCCGGTCACCAGCTATGTGGAAAGTGCTGCAGGTGTCGCCGCAGGTGGCCGTACGGGCCTTACGGCAGTGGTGGTCGGCCTGCTGTTCATCGCCGCGATGTTCTTCGCCCCACTGGCCGGGATGATTCCGCCCTATGCAACGGCGGGGGCGCTGATCTATGTAGCGATGCTGATGATGGGCAGCATGGCGCACATACACTGGGATGAGGCTACCGACAGCATTCCGGCGATTGTCACGGTGATCATGATGCCGCTGACTTTCTCGGTCGCCGACGGCATTGCCCTGGGCTTTATTAGCTACGTGGCGCTGAAGGCGGGTACCGGTAAGTACAAGGAAATCTCAGCCAGCCTGTGGGTGCTGTGCGCGATCTTTATTGCAAAGTTCGTGTTCCTCTGAGCAGGCGTTCATTAAAAAGGGCGTTTCGGCGCCCGTTCATTTTTATCTAATCGGTGCGGGTATTTTCGCGAAGATACCGGTTCGAGGAAGTCGAGCCCGTGTCGCTCCTTCCGGAACCTCTTCACGCACCCTGACAACGTCAAATGCGGGCTCTCTCACAACCACTACATCAAACACATCCTTTTTATAACCAATGCCGGGAACCAAGCTCATATCGTCGCTTGCAACTACCGCCAAGACGATACCGTCGGGGTGGACGTCAGCGTATTTTTGGGCATGATCACGGCTTGGCGCAACATAGAACCCCGGCCCTTGAGCTTGTCTATGAACCTCTGAATGCCCTGACGATAGACCTTTGAGCAGCGAGGGCAGCTCTTTGCGACTCGTCCCATGCCACCCCAGTAATTGTGTAAATTTCACCTCGCGGGAAACCGCAGTCATCGTTTCCACTCGCTTAGGCGTCTGTAGAGCGCTCGCCAGCATTCTCCAAATGCTATGACCGCTTGGGTCCTGGTAATTCACCGGGTCCCCTTGGCAATAGGCATAGGCGTTGAAGCCACCTCGATCGAACGGACTCAGATTGTCCGGGCTATTGAACCGCATCAAAGAGGGGTTGAATGCTCGATAACCGTTACCCAAATGGTAATGTCCGGTGACTGGATCCCGTCGATCACCCTCGAAACCGAGCACACCCTGGCTAGGCAAGTGATAGCCATAAGGCGAATATACATTTTTTGCGTTCACCAAGCGTGGTCCTCAAGTACGAGTTGTGCACTTGATCATTACAGACACCGCCAAATGCGACTACTGACAAAAATGTGAGTCGAAGGGTTGTTTCACTTCACTATGTAAATACAGCAGACGAAAAAAAGCCCGCCAGTGTGAGAGCGGGCCAAAGGACCTACGAAGATTCTTCTAGCGACCAACTAGCTTCCACGATAGGTCGAATAGCTGTACGGCGAGATCAGCAGCGGCACGTGGTAGTGCTCCTGCGACTCGTCGATGCCAAAGCGCAGCACAACAACATCCAGAAACGCCTGGGCCGGCAACTGCACGCCACGGGCGCGGTAGTAATCACCCGCGCTGAACTGCAACTGGTAAACACCGGTGCGGTAGTCGTCACCCTGCAGCAGCGGCGCGTCGACGCGGCCATCGCTGTTGGTCAGGGCGGTGTTCACCAGCTCCAGCTGCTGGCCTTCGACGCGGTACAGCTCGACCTTGATCGAGCTGCCCGGGCAGCCATGCGCGGCATCCAGTACGTGTGTGGTCAAACGTCCCATTGCGTGTCGCCTCTTGTTCAATCTGTGGGCAAAAAATACTCAGCCATCGCACCAGCATAGCGCCTGCGGCAGGCGGGAATGACGCCATTAAGACATTCCATCGCTAAATTGTACACAATTTTTTGAACCCATCTGTCGCCCCCAGCGTTTCGTGCCCTTAAACGACCCACCGGTCGCAAATACAGGCACCGTAACGAGGCAAACGTCATTAGCTGACCAATCAGGCAGGTTTCTTGCACTGTGTTGCAAGGTCGCTGCGCGGCGACAAAAGGAAAGAAATGCGGAAAAACAGGCTTACAAAAGATTTCAGAAGTTGTATACAATCAGCCCATCCGGTGGTGCGACATACCGACGCGGCCCGCCCACCACCCGCACTAACGCACAAGAAGGAAGACTGCAGTGAGCGCTGACTACCCTCGCGACCTGATCGGTTACGGCAACAACCCTCCTCACCCGCAATGGCCGGGCAACGCTCGCATCGCGCTGTCTTTCGTCCTCAATTACGAGGAAGGTGGCGAACGCAACATCCTGCACGGTGACAAAGAGTCCGAAGCCTTCCTGTCCGAGATGGTCGCTGCCCAGCCGCTGCAGGGCCAGCGCAACATGAGCATGGAGTCGCTGTACGAATACGGCAGCCGTGCTGGCGTGTGGCGTCTGCTGAAGCTGTTCAAGGACAGCGGCGTGCCACTGACCGTCTTCGCCGTGGCCATGGCCGCCCAGCGCCACCCCGACGTGATCCGCGCCATGGCCGAAGCCGGCCACGAGATCTGCAGCCACGGCTACCGCTGGATCGACTACCAGAACATGGACGAGGCCCAGGAGCGCGAGCACATGCTCGAAGCCATCCGCATCCTCACCGAACTCACCGGCGAGCGCCCGGTAGGCTGGTACACCGGCCGCACCGGCCCGAACACCCGCCGCCTGGTGATGGAAGAAGGTGGTTTCTTGTACGACAGCGACACCTACGACGACGACCTGCCCTACTGGGAGCCGAACAACCCCACCGGCAAGCCGCACCTGGTGATCCCCTACACCCTGGACACCAACGACATGCGCTTCACCCAGGTACAGGGTTTCAACTGCGGCGAGCAGTTCTTCCAGTACCTGAAAGACGCCTTTGATGTGCTCTACGCCGAAGGCGCCGAAGCACCGAAAATGCTGTCCATCGGCCTGCACTGCCGCCTGGTCGGCCGCCCGGCACGCCTGGCTGCACTCAAGCGCTTCGTCGATTACGCAAAAAGCCATGACCAGGTCTGGTTCGCCCGTCGCGTGGATATCGCCCGCCACTGGCACGCCACCCACCCGTACAAGAAAGAGAACGCCTGATGACCGCCTTCAACACCCTCAAGCCCTCCGCCCTGAGCCGTGACGCCTTCGTCGAGGCCTTCGCCGACATCTACGAGCACTCGCCTTGGGTTGCCGAAAAAGCCTACGACCTGGGTCAGCTGAGCGAGCTGGACGAGATCGAAGCGCTGCACCAGCGCATGAGCGACATCCTGCTCAGCGCCAACCACGCCGACCAGCTGGCGCTGATCAATGCTCACCCGGACCTGGCCGGCAAGGCCGCCATCCAGGGCGAGCTGACCGAATCGAGCACTAACGAACAGGCCGGCGCCGGTATCCACCAGTGCACCGCCGAAGAGTTCGCCCGCTTCACCGAGCTGAACGATGCCTACAAGGCCAAGTTCCAGTTCCCGTTCATCATGGCGGTGAAGGGCAGCAACCGGCACCAGATCCTCGCCGCCTTTGAAAAGCGCATTCACAACGATGCCGATGCCGAATTCAAGGAAGCCCTGGCGCAGATCAACCTGATCGCCCTGTTCCGCCTGCTGCAGTTGTAAACGGCAGCCGAACCTTTTCAGTACAACGAATATATAAGAGAGACCCGCATGCGCACCCTGATGATCGAGCCCCTGACCAAAGAAGCCTTCGCCCAGTTCGGAGACGTGATCGAAACCGACGGCAGCGACCACTTCATGATCAACAACGGCTCGACCATGCGCTTCCACAAGCTCGCCACGGTCGAGACCGCCGAGCCCGAAGACAAGGCGATCATCAGCATCTTCCGCGCCGACGCGCTGGACATGCCGCTGACCGTGCGCATGCTGGAACGCCATCCGCTGGGCAGCCAGGCTTTCATCCCGCTGCTCGGCAACCCCTTTCTGATCGTGGTCGCGCCCGTTGGCGATGCACCTGTATCAGGCTTGGTCCGCGCCTTCCGCAGTAATGGCAGGCAGGGCATCAATTACCATCGCGGCGTTTGGCACCACCCGGTGCTCACGATCGAAAAGCGGGATGATTTCCTGGTGGTTGATCGCAGTGGTTCTGGCAACAACTGCGATGAGCATTACTTCACCGAGGAACAGATGCTGATCCTCAATCCCCACCAATAAGAAAAGGTCGATCATCGCAAGGTGATCGGCAGAGGTACATACTGTGGAAGCACACCTTCACGAATGGCTGAACCTGAGCATTCGCTGGGTTCACATGATCACCGGTGTCGCCTGGATCGGTGCATCGTTCTACTTCGTCTGGCTGGAGAACCACCTGAACCGAAGCAACCCGCGCGATGGGTTGTCGGGTGATCTCTGGGCGATTCACGGCGGTGGTATCTACCACCTGGAGAAATACAAACTCGCGCCCCCGAAAATGCCCGAGAACCTGCACTGGTTCAAATGGGAAGCCTACTTTACC
Organism: Pseudomonas sp. XP2; assembly: GCF_053557975.1. Taxonomy (NCBI): domain Bacteria; kingdom Pseudomonadati; phylum Pseudomonadota; class Gammaproteobacteria; order Pseudomonadales; family Pseudomonadaceae; genus Pseudomonas; species Pseudomonas sp. XP2. The sequence goes on along the minus strand of NZ_JBNRIK010000007.1, from coordinate 139,312 downwards.
TGGATGTCCGGTATCGCCCTGCTGTGCGTGGTGTTCTACTGGAACCCGGCCTTGTACCTGCTGGCACCTGGCAGCACCCTGAGCGGTGCCGAAGGCGTGGCCATCGGTATCGGCTCGCTGATCGCTGGCTGGTTCATCTACGACTTCCTGTGCGACTCGCCCCTGGGCAAGAAGCCAGCGCTGCTCGGCGGTGTGCTGTTCGTGCTGATCATCGCCGCCTGCTGGGGCTTCAGCCTGGTGTTCAGCGGCCGTGGTGCATACCTGCACACCGGCGCGATCATCGGCACCATCATGGTCGGTAACGTGTTCCGCATCATCATGCCGGCCCAGCGCCAGCTGGTGGCGGCGATCGAGAACAACCAGACACCCGACCCGGTACTGCCGGCCAAGGGCCTGCTGCGCTCGCGTCACAACAACTACTTCACCCTGCCGGTGCTGTTCATCATGATCAGCAACCATTTCCCGAGCACCTACGGTAGCCAGTACAACTGGCTGATCCTGGCTGGTATCGCAGTAGCCGCGGTTCTGATCCGCCACTACTTCAACACCCGCCACGACAGCAACAAGTACGCCTGGACCCTGCCGGTCGGCGCCCTGGCGATGATCTGCCTGGCCTACGTCACCGGTCCTAAACCGATGGCCGTAAGCCCTGAGCAAGCCGCAGCGAAAGTGGAGTACCAGCCGCTGCCTGCGACTGCCGTCGGTGGCAAGACCGCTGCCGAGCAGCGCGCCGAGGACGCCGCCAAGGCTGCCGAAGCGCCGGCTGCACCTGCGCAAGCACCGGCCCAGGCCGCTGCCCAGGCCGGCGGTGGCGACTTCGACAAGATCCACAATGTCATCCAGGAACGCTGCACCGTGTGCCACTCGTCCAAGCCGACCAGCCCACTGTTCAGCGCCGCCCCTGCCGGCGTGATGTTCGACACCCCGCAGCAGATCCAGGCCCAGGCCGCGCGCATCCAGGCGCAAGCGGTCGCCAGCCAGATCATGCCGCTGGGCAACATCACCCAGATGACCACCGAAGAGCGCAAGCTCGTCGGCGACTGGATCGCCAAAGGCGCCCAGGTCAACTGATAGCACCTCGCCAGCCAACCCGCTCCCAGGGGGATCACCTCCCCTGTGGGAGCGGACTTGCCCGCGAAGAGGCCGGTAGCCCCGGCCTCAAAGCTTCATGTGTTACGCAACAAGCAAGCATCGAGCGTCAGCATTCACAGCGGGAAATCCAAGCTTCTTCCTGAAGCTTGCCGCTTGGAGCTTGTCGCTTGGATCCGAGAATAAAAACAAAACTCGAGGTGCTGCATGTCCGAGTCACGCAAGGCGTATATTCCCATTGCGCCGCCGCGCGAACCCTTGCCCCTGTTCCAACTGTTCCTGGTTGGCCTGCAACACGTTCTGCTGATGTACGGTGGCGCGATTGCCGTGCCGTTGATCATCGGCCAAGCCGCCGGGTTGTCCCGTGAAGAAGTCGCATTCCTGATCAACGCCGACCTGCTGGTCGCTGGCGTCGCCACCATTATCCAGTCGTTCGGTATCGGCCCGGTGGGCATCCGCATGCCGGTGATGATGGGTGCCAGTTTCGCTGCCGTCGGCAGCATGGTGGCCATGGCCGGCATGCCCGGCGTAGGCCTGCAGGGGATCTTCGGCGCGACCATCGCCGCCGGGTTCTTCGGCATGCTGATCGCGCCGTTCATGTCCAAAGTCGTGCGCTTCTTCCCGCCGCTGGTCACCGGTACGGTGATCACCTCGATTGGCCTGTCGCTGTTCCCGGTGGCGGTCAACTGGGCCGGTGGCGGCCATGAAGCCGAAACCTTCGGCTCGCCCATCTACCTGCTGGTGGCCGGTCTGGTGCTGGCGGTGATATTGCTGATCAACCGCTTCATGCGCGGCTTCTGGGTCAACGTGTCGGTACTGGTAGGCATGGGCCTTGGCTACATCCTGGCCGGCTCCATCGGCATGGTCGACCTGTCTGGCCTGAAAGACGCTCCGTGGTTGCAGGTGGTAACCCCACTGCACTTCGGCATGCCGACCTTCAGCCTGGCGCCGATCCTGTCGATGTGCCTGGTGGTGGTGATCATCTTCGTCGAGTCCACCGGCATGTTCCTGGCCCTGGGCAAGGTGACTGATCGCGAAGTCACGCCAGGGATGCTGCGTCGCGGCCTGCTGTGCGATGCCGGTGCATCGTTCATTGCCGGCTTCTTCAACACCTTCACCCACTCCTCGTTCGCCCAGAACATCGGCCTAGTGCAGATGACCGGGGTGCGCTGCCGCTTTGTCACCATCGTGGCCGGTGCATTGCTGATCCTGCTCAGCCTGCTGCCCAAGGCGGCCTTCCTGATTGCCTCGATCCCGCCTGCGGTACTGGGCGGTGCCTCCATTGCCATGTTCGGCATGGTCACCGCCACCGGGATCAAGATTCTTCAGGAGGCGGACATCGGCGACCGCCGCAACCAGTTGCTGGTGGCGGTGAGCGTCGGCTTCGGGTTGATTCCCGTGGTGCGTCCTGAGTTCTTTGCCCAGATGCCGCAGTGGATGGAACCCATCACCCACAGTGGTATCGCCATGGCCACAGTCAGTGCCCTGGTGTTGAACGTTCTGTTCAACATCCTCGGTGGCGCCGACCGCGCGGTGCACAACGACGTCTGTCACCAGCATTGAGCCTGCAGGGGCGGCGCATTGCCGCCCCTCACCTACACCTGCAGTAACCGCTACGCCGTCGACCCGCCGGAATGGGTCGCCCGGGGTGCTTTTGCGCCAAAAAAACCGCCAACAAAAACAATAAGTCCGGGAATCACAACATGAAGCGCATCACCACGTCCCTGTTGTTGGGCAGCAGCCTGCTGGCCACCCTACCCTCGCATGCAGGCGAATGGCTGCAATGGCATGGCGAAAGCCTGACATACCTGTATGGCAAGGACTTCAAGGTCAACCCTGATATCCAACAGACCATCACGTTCGAGCACGCCAACAAATGGAAGTACGGCGACACCTTCATGTTCGTCGACAAGATCTTCTACAACGGCAAAGCCGACGCCAGCAAAGGCGTGACCACCTACTACGGCGAGTTCAGCCCGCGCCTGTCGTTCGGCAAGATCTTCGACCAGAAGCTGGCCTTCGGCCCGATCAAGGACGTGCTGCTGGCCATGACCTACGAGCGGGGCGAAGGCGACAACGAAGCCTACCTGATCGGCCCCGGCTTTGACCTGAACATCCCCGGCTTCAACTATTTCACCCTCAACTTCTACGTGCGCAACACCGAAGGCAGCCGCCCAGGCGACAACGTCTGGCAGATCACCCCCGGCTGGTCCTACACCATCCCGGTGGGCAGGTCGGACATTCTGATCGACGGTTACATGGACTGGGTCCCCGACAACGACCAGACACGTCGGGGCACCTACCATGCCAACCTGCACTTCAACCCGCAGGTCAAATACGACCTGGGCAAGGCGCTGAACCTGGGCGCCAAGCAGCTGTACGTGGGCTTTGAGTACAGCTACTGGAAGGACAAATATGGCATCGATAGCCGCGGCAACCTGGAGAGCAACCAGAGTGTCGCCAGTGCGCTAATCAAAGTACACTTCTAAGAAGCTGACCAAACGCACAAGTTTGATACAGCACGCTCCAGGACGGAGCACTTGAGGCGCGGCGCGCAAGCCAGTAATCTGCGCGCCCCCTCGATCAGGGCAGAACGGATTCTGCCTGCGTTTACTGACCGCTCAGTCAATGAATACGGGCGGTTGGCCAACGTGTTGCCAGCCTGAAAGACCCTTTTCATCCGTTCAGAACGAAGTCGAGCAGGAAGGTTTTGCCAACCCGGAAAAGTTGGCCCAACCCTTGCCAAACAGCTGTGGCCTATCGAAAAAAGCTGACTCGCAAGACAACAAAAGCGCCATCAACGAGCGCTGACAACAGATCAATCAAGGGAGCGACACTCGCAATGCGTACCATCAACAGCCTGATCCTCGCCGGCGGCCTGCTGGCCTGCGGCACCACCTTCGGCGGCGACCTGCTGCAATGGCAGAACAACAGCCTGACTTACCTGTGGGGCAAGAACTTCAAGGTCAACCCGGCCATTCAGCAAACCGTCACGTTCGAACACGCCGATGGCTGGAAGTACGGCGACAACTTCATCTTTGTCGACAAGATCTTCTACCAAGGCCAGAAAGATGCCGGCAACGGCCCGAACACCTATTACGGTGAGATCAGCCCACGCCTGTCGTTCAACAAGATCTTCGACCAGAAGGTCGAGTTCGGCCCGGTCAAGGATGTGCTGCTGGCGATGACCTACGAGTTTGGCGAGGGTGACACCGAGTCGTACCTGATCGGCCCAGGTTTCGACCTGGCCATTCCCGGCTTCGACTACTTCCAGCTGAACTTCTACAACCGCACCACCGACGGCAGCCGCGCTGGCGACAACGTATGGCAGATCACCCCGGTATGGTCGTACACCATCCCGGTGGGCGATTCCGATGTGCTGATTGATGGCTTCATGGACTGGGTGGTGGACAACGACGAAAACCGCCGCGGTACCTACCACGCCAACCTGCATTTCAACCCGCAGATCAAGTATGACCTGGGCAAGGCGCTGCACCTGGGCGAGAAACAACTGTATGTGGGTGTGGAATACGACTACTGGAAAAACAAATATGGCATCAAGGACAGCGATGCCTTTACCACCGACCAGAACACCATGAGTTTCCTGGTAAAAGTGCACTTCTGATGCGCTGAAACGTGACAGCGCGTTGTATCTTTAACGCGTTGTCACGTGCAATTCCATGCGCATCATGTAAGTAATTTCCTACAGCGGATTCAGATAGTTCTTAATTGCATTAAGTCTCGCCTTAAAAAAACACAGCATCAAGACAATCAACAACACATCAAATAGCACCATAGCCCCCTCTGTTTTGACAATTTTTTTGCACTCCGCCCTTTAGCATGCTTGTCTTCTGCATTCAAAAAAAGAAAACAGGCCTACTTAATGCGCACCTCCCTCACCGCCCCCTGGCGGTATCTTCTGTTAGTTTGCTCACTGTGGTTTGGCATTTTCCTGCTGACCCGCCTGATATTGCTGGCTACCCATCTGGATGAAGTCCATGGCGACTACCTCTCACTGCTCTTCAGTGGGGCCCTTTACGACCTGAGCTTCCTCACCTACGCCGCACTGCCGCTGGGGTTGTACCTGGCAGTGTGCCCGGCCGCCTTGTGGCGCACACGCTGGCACCACCGGCTGATGAGCGGGGTGCTGGTTGTCAGCCTGTTCGTGATGCTGTTCGTCGCCGTGGCCGAGTGGCTGTTCTGGGACGAGTTCGGGGTACGCTTCAACTTCATCGCCGTCGACTACCTGGTGTACTCCAAGGAGGTGCTGGACAACATCCGCGAGTCCTACCCGCTACCGACCCTGTTGGGCTGTATTGCCGTGGTTGCGGTGCTGCTTGCCCTGATCCTGCACAAACCACTGGCCCGGGCGCTGGCAGCGCCCAGCGCCAACCTGCGCCAGCGCCTGGGCGGTATTGCGCTGCTGGCAGTGCTAGGCGGGTTGAGCGCGCTGCTGGTCGACCAGCAGTTCCCCCGCGGCCAGGGCGGCAATGCCTACCAGCGCGAGTTGGCCAGTAACGGACCGTATCAGTTCTTTGCCGCGTTCCGTAACAACGAACTCGACTACACCCAGTTCTATGCCAGCCTCGACGCAGCACAAGCCGGTGCGCAGATGCACCAGGAACTGGCCGAGCCCAACGCACGGTTCCAGGCCAGCGAGCCCGAGGACATTCGCCGCCACATCAGCGCCAGCGGCGAGCCACGCAAGCCCAACATCATCCTGGTCACCATCGAGAGTTTCAGCGCCAAGTACATGGGCAGCAACGGCGACCCGCGCAACCTCACGCCCAACCTGGATGCCTTGCGCCGCGAGAGCCTGTACTTCAACAACTTCTATGCCACCGGCACCCGTACCGATCGCGGCCTGGAGGCCATTACCCTGTCGATTCCGCCAACGCCGGGGCGCTCCATTGTCAAACGCATCGGCCGTGAAAGCGGCTACGGCAGCCTCGGCCAGCAACTGGCTGCAGTCGGCTATGACCCCGTGTTCGTCTATGGGGGGCGCGGATACTTCGACAACATGAACGCCTTCTTCAGCGGCAACGGTTACCGCATCGTCGACCAAAGCAGTGTGGATGAAAGCGAAATCGGCTTCAAGAATGCCTGGGGCATGGCCGATGAAGACCTGTATCGGCAGGCGCTGAAACTGGCCGATGCCGACCATGCCAAGCAGCAGCCGTTCTTGCTACAACTGATGACCACCTCCAACCACCGCCCTTATACCTACCCGGACGGCCGCATCGACATCCCCTCGGGCGACGGCCGCGAAGGTGCCGTGAAGTACACCGACCATGCCATCGCCCAGTTCCTGCGCGAGGCCAAGGGCAAGCCGTGGTTTGACAATACGTTGTTCGTCTTCGTCGCCGACCACACCGCCGGTAGCGCCGGCGTGGAAGACTTGCCGGTGAGCAATTACCAGATTCCGCTGTGGATCTATGCACCCAAACTGATCGCCCCGCGCGAAGACGCACAACTGGCCAGCCAGATCGACCTTGCACCGACCTTGCTCGGCCTGCTCAACCTCAGCTACACCTCAACCTTCTTTGGCCGCGACCTGCTGGGTGAGGATGCCTTGCCGCCACGGGTCTTGATCGGCAACTACCAGCACTTGGGGCTGTTCGACGGCAAGGACCTGGCGATCCTCAGCCCACGCGGCGGCATGCGGGTGCACCAGGATGCCTTGGGCAACAGCCGGGAAATGGCAGCCACCAGCGACAACCCGCTGATCCGCCGGGCTATCGCGTACTACCAGAGTGCGGCAAACGACTTCAGCAAAGGGCTGCTGGCCTGGAAACCACAGGATCAAGGTGCGGTGGTAGAACAATAAACCCGTGAGCCAACAACGCGGTATATGGCACCGGCTTTGCCGGTGTTCGCGGGCTTGCCCGCTGCCACAGGGTTAAAGCTGTTTCTGAGGTTTGCAGTGTACTTGTGGGCAAAGCCCCGGCCCTGCAGCCTCATGTGCCCGGCCGGATCGCCCGCCACAATTTGCCGGCAATCGCTACCACCGCCAGTACCACGGCACCGGCCACCACCCCGACAAGACCGTTTAGCAGCGCCCCGGTCAGGGCGCCACCGCGCCCCTCGCTGAACGCTTCGATGGCGTGATGCAGCGGCTCGATGCCATGCACCAGAATCCCACCGCCGACCAAAAACATCGCCGCCGTGCCGATCACCGACAGGCTCTTCATCATGTAGGGCGCAGCCCGCAGGATGCCGTTGCCGACGGCCTGGGTCACGCTAGACGCCTTCTGGGTCATCCACAACCCCAGGTCATCGAGCTTGACGATACCCGCCACCAGCCCGTATACGCCGATGGTCATGACGATGGCGATGCCCGACAGCACGATGATCTGCTGGCTCAGCGGCGCATCGGCCACGGTACCCAGGGTAATGGCAATGATCTCGGCCGACAGGATGAAGTCGGTGCGCACCGCGCCCTTGATCTTGGCCTTCTCGAAGGCCACCAGGTCGACATTGGCATCAGCCACGGCTTCCTTTCGCGCCTTGTGCTGCGCGTCGTCCTCTTCCTTGCTGTGCAAGAACTTGTGCGCCAGCTTCTCGAAGCCTTCGAAGCACAGGTAGGCACCACCGATCATCAACAGCGGCGTCACTGCCCACGGAATGAACGCGCTGATCAGCAGCGCCGCCGGCACCAGGATTGCCTTGTTGACGAATGACCCCTTGGCCACCGCCCACACCACCGGGACCTCCCGCTCGGCACGCACACCGGTAACCTGCTGAGCGTTCAGCGCCAGGTCATCGCCCAGCACACCTGCAGTTTTTTTTGCCGCCACCTTGGTCATTAGCGAGACGTCATCAAGCACCGTGGCGATGTCGTCGATCAGTACCAGTAGACTGCTTCCTGCCATGTTTGCCTGTATCCCGATAAGTGTGTGCCACGGATTCTAGCCCAAAGCCGCTGCCTTGAGCGCCCGTCGAGCCCGGTGCTACCATGCCCGATCCCTCTTAGAGGTGGCCAGACACGAGGAAGATCCCTGACCATGAGCACCATTCGCGAGCGCAACAAGGAACTGATCCTGCGCGCGGCCAGCGAGGAATTCGCCGACAAGGGCTTCGCCGCCACCAAGACCAGCGATATCGCGGCCAAGGCCGGCCTGCCCAAGCCGAACGTGTATTACTACTTCAAGTCCAAGGACAACCTCTACCGCGAGGTCCTGGAAAGCATCATCGCGCCAATCATGCAGGCGTCGACGCCGTTCAATGCCGACGGCGACCCGAAGGAAGTATTGAGTGCGTACATTCGTTCGAAGATCCGCATTTCGCGCGACCTGCCACACGCCTCCAAGGTTTTTGCCAGCGAGATCATGCACGGCGCCCCGCACCTGTCGCCGAACCAGGTAGAGCAGCTGAACGAACAGGCCCGGCACAACATCGAGTGCATCCAGCGCTGGATCGACCGCGGGCAGATCGCCCACGTGGATGCGCACCACCTGATGTTCAGCATCTGGGCGGCGACACAGACCTATGCAGATTTTGACTGGCAGATTTCTGCGGTGACCGGCAAGGCCAAGCTGGCCGACAGCGATTATGACGCGGCAGCCGAGACCATCATCCGCATGGTCTTGA
>NZ_JBNRIK010000007.1:117042-130498 GCF_053557975.1 Pseudomonas sp. XP2 | reverse complement strand
GGGGGTGGGGGCTCCCCGGCGCTGTGGCCAGATCAGGCCACAGCGATTTAGGCTGCTACACCCGCATCCGCCTTCATACCCACCTCCTCGATTGCACTGATTGCACACTGCTCGTCGATATCCGACGTATCGCCGCTGATCCCTACCGCACCCAGCACCTTGCCGTCCTGATCACGGATCAGCACGCCCCCCGGCGCCGGCACCACCGGCCGCTCGCCCATCCCGTTCAATGCGGCAAAAAACGCCGGCCGTTGCTGCGCATCCAGCGCCAGCAAGCGCGATCCCTTGCCCAGGGCAATCGCCCCCCAGGCTTTGCCAGTGGCCACCTCAGGCCGGATCAGGCTGGCGCCGTCCTCACGCTGAAGCGCCAGCAGGTGCCCGCCGGCATCCAGCACCGCCACGGTCAGTGGCGCGGCATTGATCTTGCGGCCCGCCGCCAGTGCGGCGTTCACCAGGCTGACAGCGACTTTCAGGTTCAAGACGTTCATGGAAAGGTCCTCTTCTTGTTGTGAGAAGCCCTGAGGGCAGTTGAAAACCGATAGGGCAAATAGAACACAACGAAAGGCATTTTTGTATACAATATTTTGAAACGATCGTATGCGATGGCGCAAATAGCCGTTTTCACGGCCGCTCTGACGAATCCTGGCCCACCCGATGAAAACCCATTGACCTGAGCCGCCAGCCGTGAATACACTCTATCGCAAAGCAAGTTGTATACAATTACAAAATCGATGAGGCACAACCCATGAGCAAAATGAGAGCAATCGATGCAGCCGTTCTGGTCATGCGCCGTGAAGGTGTAGATACCGCGTTCGGCATCCCAGGGGCTGCCATCAACCCGTTGTACTCGGCCCTGAAGAAAGTCGGTGGCATCGATCACGTCCTCGCTCGCCACGTCGAAGGTGCCTCGCACATGGCCGAGGGCTACACCCGTGCCAACCCGGGCAACATCGGCGTGTGCATCGGCACTTCCGGGCCAGCCGGCACCGACATGGTCACCGGCCTGTACAGCGCCTCGGCCGACTCCATCCCGATCCTCTGCATCACCGGCCAGGCCCCGCGTGCACGCCTGCACAAAGAAGACTTCCAGGCCGTCGACATCACCAGCATCGTCAAGCCGGTGACCAAGTGGGCAACCACCGTTCTGGAGCCAGGCCAGGTGCCTTACGCCTTCCAGAAGGCCTTCTATGAAATGCGCACCGGCCGCCCAGGCCCGGTACTGATCGACCTGCCGTTCGACGTGCAGATGGCCGAAATCGAATTCGACATCGACGCCTACGAGCCGCTGGCCGTCAACAAGCCGTCCGCCACTCGCGTACAGGCTGAAAAAGCCCTGGCCCTGCTCAACGACGCCGAGCGTCCGCTGCTGGTAGCCGGTGGCGGCATCATCAACGCCGATGCCAGCGACAAGCTGGTCGAGTTCGCCGAACTGACCGGCGTACCGGTAATCCCGACCCTGATGGGCTGGGGCACCATCCCGGACGACCACGCACAAATGGTCGGCATGGTCGGGCTGCAAACTTCGCACCGCTACGGCAACGCCACCCTGCTCAAATCCGACCTGGTGTTCGGTATCGGTAACCGCTGGGCCAACCGCCACACCGGCTCCGTCGATGTCTACACCGAAGGCCGCAAGTTCGTGCACGTCGACATCGAACCGACCCAGATCGGCCGCGTATTCACCCCGGACCTGGGTATCGTGTCCGACGCCGGCAAGGCCCTGGACGTGTTCCTGGAAGTGGCCCGCGAGTGGAAAGCCGCTGGCAAACTGAAAGACCGTGCTGCCTGGCTGGAAGACTGCCAGCAGCGCAAAGCCAGCCTGCAACGCAAGACCCACTTCGACAACGTGCCGGTCAAGCCGCAGCGCGTGTACGAAGAGATGAACCAGGTATTCGGCAAGGACACCACCTACGTCAGCACCATCGGCCTGTCGCAGATTGCCGGCGCGCAGTTCCTGCACGTTTACAAGCCACGCCACTGGATCAACTGCGGCCAGGCCGGCCCGCTGGGCTGGACCATTCCTGCCGCACTGGGTGTAGTAAAAGCAGACCCGAAACGCAAGGTGGTCGCGCTGTCGGGTGACTACGACTTCCAGTTCATGATCGAAGAACTGGCAGTTGGCGCGCAGTTCAACCTGCCGTACGTCCACGTACTGGTAAACAACGCCTACCTGGGTCTGATCCGTCAGGCGCAGCGTGGCTTCGACATGGATTACTGTGTACAACTGGCGTTCGAGAACATCAACTCGACCGACGCCGCCACCTACGGTGTCGACCACGTTGCAGTGGTCGAAGGCCTGGGCTGCAAGGCCATTCGCGTATTCGAGCCGGCTGAGATCGCCCCTGCCCTGCTCAAGGCACAGAAGATGGCCGAAGAGTTCCGCGTGCCGGTCGTGGTCGAAGTGATCCTCGAGCGCGTGACCAACATTTCCATGGGCACCGAGATCAACGCGGTCAACGAGTTCGAAGACCTGGCGCTGGTCGGCAACGACGCGCCAACCGCCATCTCGATGCTGGACTGATCGCCTGACGCCCCCAGGCACGCCCTGGGGGCCTTCAACGCAAGGAGACAACTCATGCCTCGCTTCGCTGCCAACCTGTCCATGCTGTTCACCGAACAGGACTTCCTGGCCCGCTTCAAGGCTGCCGCCGATGCTGGTTTCAGCGGCGTCGAATACCTGTTCCCGTATGACTTCAGCGCTGCCGACATCAAGCAGCAGCTAGAAGCCAACGGCCTGACCCAGGTGCTGTTCAACCTGCCTGCTGGCGACTGGGCCAAGGGTGAGCGCGGTATCACCTGCCACCCCGACCGCATCGAAGAGTTCCGTGCCGGTGTCGACAAGGCCATCGAGTACGCCAAGGTGCTGGGCAATACCCAGGTCAACGCCCTGGCCGGCATTCGCCCACAAGGCCCGGACTGCGCCACCGTGCGCAAGACCTTCGTGGAGAACCTGCGCTACGCCGCCGACAAGCTCAAGGCTGCCGGTATTCGTCTGGTCATGGAAATGATCAACACCCGCGACATCCCGGGCTTCTACCTGAACACCACCCAGCAGGCGCTGGAAATCCAGGCTGAAGTGGGCAGTGACAACCTGTTCCTGCAGTACGACATCTACCACATGCAGATCATGGAAGGTGACCTGGCTCGCACCATGGAAACCAACCTGCAGCTGATCAACCACATTCAGCTGGCCGACAACCCGGGCCGTCACGAGCCTGGTACTGGCGAAATCAACTACCGCTTCTTGTTCGAGCACCTGGACCGCATTGGCTACCAGGGCTGGGTGGGCGCGGAGTACAAGCCCAAGACCACCACCGAAGCGGGCCTGGGCTGGCTGAAAACCCATGTGGGAGCGGGCTTGTCCCGCGAAAGCGCCCGCAAAGACACCTCCATTGCCTGACCGATCACATTCGTGGGGCAAGCCCGCTCCCACAGGGTTTTGTGGCAGCCCCGCAGTCAGGTATCAACAAATATAAGAGGCACATTATCATGGCTAAAATCGGTTTCATCGGCACCGGCATCATGGGCAAGCCCATGGCCCAAAACCTGCAAAAAGCAGGTCACAGCCTGTTCGTTTCCACCCACCACGACGCCGCGCCAGCCGACCTGATCGCCGCCGGTGCAGTGGCCCTGGCCAACCCGAAAGAAGTTGCCCAGGAAGCCGAATTCATCATCGTCATGGTGCCGGACACCCCGCAGGTGGAAGCCGTACTGTTCGGTGAAAACGGCGTTGCCGAAGGCGTGGGCCCGAACAAGGTCGTGATCGACATGAGCTCGATCTCGCCTACCGCCACCAAAGCGTTCGCCGAAAAAATCAAGGCAACCGGCGCAGCCTACCTGGACGCCCCGGTGTCCGGTGGTGAAGTCGGCGCCAAGGCCGCGACCCTGAGCATCATGGTCGGTGGCTGCCCGAAAGCCTTCGAGCGCACCCTGCCGCTGTTCGAAGCCATGGGCAAGAACATCACCCGCGTGGGTGGTAACGGTGACGGCCAGACCGCCAAGGTTGCCAACCAGATCATCGTTGCCCTGAACATCCAGGCCGTGGCCGAAGCCCTGCTGTTTGCCGCCAAGAACGGCGCCGACCCGGCCAAGGTGCGTGAAGCACTGATGGGCGGCTTTGCTTCGTCGAAAATCCTCGAAGTGCACGCAGAGCGCATGATCAAAGGCACCTTCGACCCAGGCTTCCGCATCAACCTGCACCAGAAAGACCTGAACCTTGCCCTGCAAGGCGCCAAGGAACTGGGCATCAACCTGCCCAACACCTCCAATGCCCAGCAAGTGTTCAACACCTGCCAGGCCCTGGGTGGCGGTAACTGGGACCACTCGGCGCTGATCAAAGGCCTGGAGCACATGGCCAACTTCTCGATCCGCGGCGACAAGTAAGTTGTAGACCGTACCGGCCTCTTCGCGGCGGTTCGGCGCGAAGAAGCCAACACCGCTGAACCTGCGACCACAGGTTCAGCGGGAGCACCGAGCAACACCCGCCCCTGGTTCGGCCTGCACGGAGGCAGTTCCAGGGGCGTTTTTGGTTTTGCAGAACAACAATAACTGGGAGCCTGCCATGTCGGTCGATCCGCAAAAAATTCTCCGCGAGCTGTTCGACACAGCCATCGCTGCCGCCCACCCCCGCCAAGTCCTCGAACCCTACCTGCCCGCCGACCGTAGCGGCCGGGTCATCGTCATCGGCGCCGGCAAGGCCGCAGCCGCCATGGCCGAAGTGGTCGAGAAAAGCTGGCAGGGCGAAGTTTCCGGCCTGGTCGTGACCCGTTACGGCCACGGCGCCAACTGCCAGAAGATCGAGGTGGTCGAAGCCGCCCACCCGGTCCCCGACGCCGCCGGCCTGGCGGTAGCCAAGCGCGTGCTGGAGCTGGTCAGCAACCTCAATGAAGACGACCGCGTCATCTTCCTGCTGTCTGGCGGTGGTTCCGCCCTGCTGGCACTGCCGGCCGAGGGCCTTACCCTGGCCGACAAGCAACAGATCAACAAGGCACTGCTCAAATCCGGCGCCACCATCGGCGAGATGAACTGCGTGCGCAAGCACCTCTCGGCGATCAAGGGCGGCCGCCTGGCCAAGGCCTGCTGGCCGGCCACGGTCTACACCTATGCCATTTCCGATGTACCGGGCGACCTTGCCACCGTGATCGCCTCTGGCCCCACCGTGGCCGACCCGAGCACGTCGGCTGACGCCCTGGCTATTTTGAAACGCTACAACATCGAAGCGCCCAAAGCAGTCATCGACTGGCTGAACAACCCGGCTTCGGAAACCGTCAAGGCCGATGACCCGGCCCTGGCTCGCAGCCACTTCCAGCTGATTGCCAAACCCCAGCAATCGCTCGAAGCCGCTGCGGTAAAAGCCCGACAGGCAGGTTTCAGCCCGCTGATCCTCGGCGACCTGGAAGGCGAATCACGCGAGGTGGCCAAGGTGCACGCCGGTATCGCCCGGCAGATCGTCCAGCATGGCCAGCCACTGAAGGCACCCTGCGTGATCCTGTCAGGCGGCGAAACCACTGTGACCGTACGCGGCAATGGCCGTGGCGGGCGCAACGCCGAGTTCCTGCTCAGCCTCACTGAAAGCCTGAAAGGCCTCGCGGGCGTATACGCCTTGGCCGGCGACACCGACGGCATCGATGGCTCGGAAGAAAACGCCGGTGCCTTCATGACCCCAGGCAGCTACGCCCGCGCCGAGGCCCTGGGCCTGTCGGCCAGCGACGAGCTGGACAACAACAACGGCTATGGCTATTTCGCCGCGCTGGATGCGCTGATCGTCACCGAACCGACCCGCACCAACGTCAACGACTTCCGCGCCATCCTGATCCTCGAGACTGCCCAATCATGACGCCTGATAAAAAAGTAAAGATCCTCGCCACCCTCGGCCCTGCGATCAACGGCATCGACGACATCCGCCAACTGGTCGAAGCCGGGGTGAACATCTTCCGCCTCAACTTCAGCCACGGCGAACACGCTGACCACGCCCTGCGTTACCAGTGGATCCGCGAAGTGGAGCAGCAACTGAACTACCCGCTGGGTATCCTCATGGACCTGCAGGGGCCGAAGCTGCGCGTGGGCCGCTTCGCTGAAGGCAAGGTGCAGCTGCAACGCGGCCAGGCCCTGCGCCTGGACCTGGACAAGACCCCGGGCGACAGCCGTCGGGTCAACCTGCCACACCCTGAAATCATCGCAGCCCTTGAGCCCGGCATGGACCTTTTGCTGGACGACGGCAAGCTGCGCCTGCGCGTCACCGCCAAGCACAACGACGCCATCGACACTGAAGTGCTGAACGGTGGCGAGTTGTCCGACCGCAAGGGCGTCAACGTACCGCAAGCAGTACTCGACCTGTCCCCGCTCACCGAAAAGGACCGCCGCGACCTGGCCTTTGGCCTGGAACTGGGCGTGGACTGGGTGGCCCTGTCGTTTGTACAGCGCCCTGAGGACATCGTTGAAGCCCGCCAGCTGATTGGCGACCGTGCCTACCTGATGGCCAAGATCGAGAAGCCGTCGGCAGTCGAACAACTGCAAGCCATCGCCGAACTGTCAGACGCAATCATGGTGGCCCGCGGTGACCTTGGCGTGGAAGTGCCGGCCGAAAGCGTGCCGCAAATCCAGAAGCGCATCATCAGCACCTGCCGCCAGCTGGGCAAACCGGTGGTGGTGGCCACGCAGATGCTCGAGTCCATGCGTTTCTCCCCAGCGCCGACCCGGGCCGAAGTCACCGACGTGGCCAACGCCGTGGCCGAAGGTGCCGATGCGGTCATGTTGTCGGCTGAGACTGCCTCGGGTGACTACCCGTTGGAGGCCGTGCAGATGATGAGCAAGATCATACGCCAGGTGGAAAACGGCCCGGACTACCAGGCCCAGCTCGACGTTGGCCGGCCAAAAGCCGAGGCCACCGTGTCGGACGCCATCAGCTGCGCCATCCGCCGCATCAGCGGCATCCTGCCGGTGGCGGTGCTGGTCAACTACAGCGAGTCAGGCGCCTCGACCCTGCGCGCTGCACGCGAGCGGCCACGGGCACCGATCCTCAACCTGACACCGAACCTGAACACCGCGCGCCGCCTCAGCGTGGCCTGGGGCGTGCATTCGGTGGTCAACGACCGCCTGCGTCAGGTGGACGAAGTGGTTTCCACCGCCCTGGAGATTGCCCAGGCGCAAGGCATGGCCAGCCGTGGCGACACGCTGCTGATCACTGCCGGTGTGCCTTTCGGCAAGCCAGGCTCGACTAACACGCTGCGGATCGAGACTTTGATCTGATCCAAAGGCCCTTTCGCGGGGCAAGCCCGCTCCCACAAGTACGCCGCTGTCCCAAGGAAAGCGCTTTACCTGTGGGAGCGGGCCTGCCCCGCGAATGGAGGGCAAAGCCCTCCCCTTGCACCACGACAACAAACCTGCGGAAAAACGAGGCCCAAAGAGGCCCACCGCTCCCCCATCAACCTCACTGACTGCCCCATGTACACCAAAAATTTCGTCAACCCGTGCCCTGACTGGGCCACGGCGTTACTCAACGGCTTCAGCCAGGTGCTGCTGCTGCGCAACCCCCTGTGCGGCCTGTGCTGCCTGCTGGCCATCCTGCTGACCGCGCCCGACCTGGTCGGCGGCGCCCTGCTCGGCGCCCTGGCCGGCCTGCTCACCGCCCAGGCCCGCGGCTACGACCGCGCCGACCGCCAGGCCGGGCTGTACTGCTACAACGGCGTGCTGATCGGCATCCTGATCAGCGCCGTGTTGCCCTGGTCGGTCATGCTGCCGCCGCTGATCATCGCTGCCGGCGGGCTGTCCAGCATCATTACCCACCAGTGGCGCAAGCGCGGCGGCAAACTGCTGATCGCCTACACCGCGCCGTTTGTGCTGCTGGGCTGGGCCACCCTGCTGATCACCAGCCCCGCCCCCAGCGGCTTCGTCGAAGCCGACCCGCTGCAGGCCCTGGCGCGTGGTGTGGGTCAGATCTTCCTGCTCGACCAGCCCTGGGCCGGCTTGCTGATCATTGTCGGCATGTTCATTGCCAACCCCTATGCGGCAATGTGGGCTGTGATCGGCTCGGCCATCGGTGGCGGTGTGGCGCTGCTCGCCGATCAGGCGCAAGGTGCCTGGTTGGGGCTATACGGTTTCAACGCAGCCTTGGCGGCACTGGCCTTCAGCAGACAAGGTGAAAAGCCGTGGGTGACGCTGCTGGCGATTGCCCTGGCCTTGCTGCTGCAACCGCTATTCAAGCTGCTGCCGGTTCCTGGCCTGACCGCGCCCTTTGTCGCCGCCTGTTGGCTGATGCATGTAGCGGGTCACCTAGGTCACAGGACACAGAAAGACAGCTCACATCAATTACCGAACTGACTGGGGGCTGCAGATATCCACTCCGTCTCTGACGGCTGCCTAATGGGGGCTGGATCGGGTGCCGAGGACATCCTCTTTGGTAGGCCCCGGGGCGGAAGTGGGGGCGGTGGCGAGGGCGGAGGTAGAGGATGAAGAGGCTTCGGAAGACGGCGTAGCGCTAGCTGCTCATCGATCTTCCTCTGCAGCGCTAGATTCTGTTCTTGAAGGCGAGCATTGTCCGCTTGAGATCGCTCCAACTGTTTCCGAGTAGCGCCCAGACCAGCAACCTTCGCCACCGTAAACCGTCCATCCTTCCCTTTGGAAATCTCGTATCCAGCATTACCAATACCCAAGCTGTAAGCTTCAGAGCTGTTCTCGAAATATTTCTTCACTCCTGGTTTGAAAGTGCTCGGTATGCCTAAGCGCTTAAACTCAGCAGTTAGCCCAGTTTTCATACTTTTCATCTGACCTGACGGGTCAGAGCTGTTTATCGGATCACCCTCACAATAACAGTAAGCATTCAGCCCACCCTGCCCAAAAGGGCTTAAACCATCCGGGCTGTGAAAGCGCATAAAAATGGGGCTATAAAATCGGTGGCCATTGCCCAGCGCATAGGCTTGCAAGGTACCATCGTGCCTTTCGCCATTGAAACCTACTGAAGGAATCGGCCAATTCAGTGAATACCCATAAGCTGTGTATGACCGTATCCACTTCGCCTGACCACCCTCGACAGCGATTTGCTCGGGTAACTGTCCATTGTTCATTTCATACTCGCCTCATGCCCCCTGACCCTAAGCTATTCTGGTCCAGCCAATCCGATCCGGAAAACTAGCAATTTTAACAGCTCATTCGTTGCAGCCTTGGGCAAAGACCCTCTAGGCTTGCTGCTTCGTTTTCGGAACACAACCCATGCCCCCTCCGCTATCCCTGCGCGAACGCCTCTACATCATGGTCTTCCAGACCGACACCGTAGCCGGTCGCCGCTTCGACAAAATCCTCTTGTTGATCATCCTGGCCAGCTTGGTCACTGTCATCCTCGACAGCATTGACGAAGTGCACCAGGGCTACTCCGGCGTGCTGGCGGCCATCGAATGGGGCTTTACTGCCGTTTTCCTGGCCGAGTACATCACCCGCCTGTACTGCTCGCCCAAGCCCTTGCGCTATGCCTTCAGTTTTTATGGCCTGGTCGACCTGCTGGCGATCGTCCCCGGGATCATCGCCCTGTACTACAGCGACGCCCAGTACCTGCTGATCATCCGGGTCATCCGCATGCTGCGGATCTTCCGCGTGCTCAAGCTCAGCCCGTACCTCAAGCAGGCCAACTACCTGATGGAGGCGCTGCGCGGTAGCAAGCAGAAGATCATCGTGTTCCTGGTCAGCGTATCGACCCTGGTAACGGTGTTCGGCACGCTGATGTATGTGATCGAAGGCCCGGAACATGGGTTTACCAGCATCCCCAAAGGCATCTACTGGGCCATCGTCACCCTCACCACCGTGGGCTTTGGCGATATCGTGCCAAAGACGCCGCTTGGGCAGGTGCTGTCGTCGCTGGTGATGATTACCGGTTACTCGATCATTGCTGTGCCGACCGGCATCTTTACCGCCGAACTGGCCAATGCCATGCGCGGGGAGCAGTTGCAGCATGATTGCCCGACGTGTCACAAGAAGACGCATGAGCATGGGGCGGCGTTCTGTTCCCGGTGTGGGAATGGGCTGTTTCCCAAACAATGATGCTGCCTGTACTGGCCCTTTCGCGGGCACGCCCGCTCCCACAGATACCATGCAATTTTCAGGTTTGTGGTGGTCCTGTGGGAGCGGGCGAGCCCGCGAAGAGGCCGGGACTGGCAACGGCATAACCAAAGTGTTTTTTGTTCTTTATCCCGCTTCAAGCCACCCGCTATAGTCGCTGGCACTCTGCCCCAAAACCCTTCAAGAACAAGGAAGCAACGTGAAAAAACTCTTCACCGCCTCGCTGCTCGCCGCAGGCCTGGCCCTGGGCAACCTCGCCCAGGCCGCCCCCACCCTGCTGAACGTTTCCTACGACGTGATGCGCGACTTCTACAAGGACTACAACCCGGCCTTCCAGAAGCACTGGGAAGCCGAGCACAAAGAGAAGGTCAACGTGCAAATGTCCTTCGGCGGCTCGAGCAAACAGGCGCGTGCGGTAATCGATGGCCTGCCAGCCGATGTCATCACCATGAACATGGCCACCGATATCAACGCCTTGGTCGACAATGGCAAGCTGGTGCCGGATAACTGGGTCACCCGCCTGCCGAACAACAGCGCGCCGTTCACCTCGGCCACTGTGTTCATCGTGCGCAAGGGCAACCCAAAAGCCCTGAAAGACTGGCCCGACCTGCTCAAGGACGGCGTGCAGGTGATCGTGCCCAACCCGAAAACGTCGGGTAACGGCCGCTACACCTACTTGTCGGCCTGGGGCTATGTGCTCAAGCAAGGCGGCGACGAGGCCAAAGCCCGTGATTTCGTTGGCAAGTTGTTCAAACAAGCGCCAGTGCTGGACACCGGTGGCCGTGCCGCCACCACCACCTTCATGACCAACCAGATTGGTGATGTGCTGGTCACCTTCGAGAACGAAGCCGAAATGATCGCCCGCGAGTTTGGCCGCGACCAGTTCGAAGTGGTCTACCCAAGCGTGTCGGCCGAAGCCGAGCCACCTGTCACTGTGGTCGACAAGGTCGTGGCGAAGAAAGGTACCCAGGCTGTGGCCGAGGAATACCTGAAGTACCTGTGGTCGCCAGCAGCCCAGGAGATCGCCGCCACCAACTACCTGCGCCCGCGTGATGCGACGGTACTGGCCAAGTACACCGACCGCTTCCCCAAAGTGGAATTCCTGTCGGTGGAGAAGACCTTCGGTGACTGGCGCACCGTGCAGAAGACCCACTTCAACGATGGTGGCGTGTTCGACCAGATCTATACCGGCCAGTAATTGATGCAGGCAGGTACTGCACAATGCCCGCAGCGTGTGCAGTACCTGTAGGAGCTGGCTTGCCGGCGATAGGGCCAGTTGCTTTGACACACTTCTTCGAACTTTCTTCATCAACCGACAATCAGTTCCTTGAGTAACCCTGCCCCGCTCACCCCGGCCCAAGGAGTACTCCAGTGCTGCGCTTTCTCTCAACCCTGCTGCTCGGCTGCCTGCTGAGCGCCCACCTGCTTGCCGCTGACCCCGCCCCCACCGAAGAACAACCCGCCGAACCCGCACCGGTCTTGCAAGGCGGCCTGCTGGGCGCCCTGGCCGACGGCCTGGACAGCGCCGCACAGGAACTCGACCTTGATGCCCATCTGGTTGATGCCTGGCGCCTGCGCACCGACCGCGCCGCCAAGGAAGTCGAGCGCCTGGTTGACCGGCACTCGGCCGACGACTCGCTGCATCTGATCGGCAACTTCATCCTGCTTACCCTGACTTGGGCCGCCAGCTTCGCCGCATTCACCAGCCTCGGCCGGTGGGTCGCCAACCGCGCTTCAGGCAAGCCCTGGCTACGCGAACGCAAGCGCGCCAGCAGCCTGCTCGGCTACTTGCTGCCCTATACCCTGCCGGCATTGGCCAGCTTACCGCTGACACTGTACGCCAGCCGCTTTCTCGACCCGTCGGTAGCGCGCGCACTGGGCCTGAGCCTGGCCTACGCCACCAGCAGCGGCCTGTTCTCGACCTCGATCATCCTGTGCCTAGTGACCCTGTTCGACGCCGGCCACAAACGCGCCGCTGTGGCGGTAATCAAACGCCTGGCCCCCCGCCCGCTGTTCATGATCGGCTTTCTCGCTGCCTGGAGCGATGCCCTGACCAGCCCACAGATTGCCCGCCAGCTTGGCGGCAACATCACCGCCAGCGTCGCCGTGGCCACCGGCCTGATTGCCACCTTCATCTTCGCCAGCCTGGTGGTCCGCCTGCGCCGCCCGGTCGCGCACCTGATCCGCAACCGCGCCTTCAAGGACCGCGTGCAGCATCGCGCGGTGCAGGAAACCCTGCGGATCTTTTCGGTGCTGTGGTATTTGCCGATCCTGCTGATGATCTTGGTGTCGGCCATTCACCTGATCGGCGCCGGCGAAGAAAGCCAGAAAGCATTGCAGAAGGCCTTGCTGACCACAGTGCTACTGGTCTCCACGGTGTTTGTCAGCACACTATTGCAACACCTGCTGGCACCGCGCGACGCAGATGCCGGGCAACGGGTACGGCCCTACAGGGAACTGCTGCGCAGCCTGGCCCACGCGCTGCTGCGCATCGCCATGGCAGTGGCCTTCATCGAACTGCTGGGGCGCATCTGGGGCGTTTCGGTGATCGGCTTTGCGCTAAGCAACAGCCTCGGCCAGGCCATCAGCAATTCGCTGTCGAGTATCGGCCTGATCCTGCTGGTCACCTGGCTGCTGTGGGTGGTGCTCGATACTGCCATTCAGGAAGCGCTCAAGCCTGCGGTGGGGCGGCGCGCATCGCGCCAGCCGAGTACCCGGGTACGGACCATCCTGCCGATG
Source organism: Pseudomonas sp. XP2 (assembly GCF_053557975.1). Taxonomy (NCBI): domain Bacteria; kingdom Pseudomonadati; phylum Pseudomonadota; class Gammaproteobacteria; order Pseudomonadales; family Pseudomonadaceae; genus Pseudomonas; species Pseudomonas sp. XP2. The sequence goes on along the minus strand of NZ_JBNRIK010000007.1, from coordinate 117,712 downwards.
CTGCGCAACGCCATCAAGGTCATCCTCATCGTCATCTGCACCATCACCACCATGGCCAACCTGGGGATCAACGTCGCGCCTCTGCTCGCCGGTGCGGGGGTGATCGGCCTGGCCATCGGCTTCGGCTCGCAGCAACTGGTGCAGGATGTGATTACCGGGTTGTTCATTCTGATCGAGGACACCATTTCCATCGGCGATTGGGTCGTGCTTGACTCCGGCCATGCCGGTACCGTCGAGAGCCTGACGATCCGTACGTTGCGCCTGCGCGATGGCAAAGGCTTTGTGCACTCGGTGCCGTTCGGTCAGATCAAGGCGGTTACCAACCAGTCGCGGCAGTTCGCCTATGCGTTTTTCTCGGTGCAGTTCACCTACGACAGTGATGTGGATGCGTCACTGGCACTTATCCATGAAGTGGGCAAGTCGATCAGCGAAGACCCGCTGCTACGCATCAACCTGCAAGGGCCGCTGCAGGTGTTCGGGGTGGACCGCATGGACCTGAACGGGTTTGTGCTGACGGCGCAGTTCCGCACCATTTCCGGCGGGCAATATGCGGTGAGCCGAGCGTTCAACGAGCGGCTGAAGAAGCGGGTGGACCAGACCGACAACGTCAGCTTTGCCCAGGTGTACCCGCTGCCGCTGCAGGCCCTGGGGGCTTGATGCTGTCAGCACT
>NZ_JBNRIK010000007.1:115907-116958 GCF_053557975.1 Pseudomonas sp. XP2 | reverse complement strand
TGGGTGGTTGGGGGCTCCCCGGCGATAGGGCCGGTACTGGCAACTTCAGGTCTGGCGGAATACCAAGGCCTTGAGCCCCCCGGCCGGGTCCACATCCGGAAACTCCGGCGGGTTTTCCAGCCGCTCGACAAACGCCAGCGATGGCGCCTGCTCAGCCATCCCCTCGATCAGAAACTCCGGCCCGATCGCCGGGTCGTTGACACACGCCAGCACCGTTCCACCGGCGCTCAGCAACTCTGGCAAACGCCGCAGGATCTTCGCGTAATCCTGGGTCAGCACGAAGCTGCCACGCTGGAAGGTTGGCGGGTCAATGATGATCAGGTCGTAAGGCCCGTACTTGCGCACCTTGCCCCACGACTTGAACAGCTCATGCCCCAGATACGCCACCCGCGATGCGTCATGGCCATTGAGGCGGTGGTTGTCCCGACCCCGTGCCAGCGCCGACTTGGCCATGTCCAGGTTCACCACCTGCTCGGCGCCCCCGGCAATCGCTGCTACCGAGAAGCCGCAGGTGTAGGCGAACAGGTTCAGCACGCGCTTGCCCGCCGCCTGCTCGCGCACCCAGCGGCGGCCATAGCGCATGTCGAGAAACAGGCCGATATTTTGCCGCACCCCCAGGTCCAGCAAGTAGGACAGGCCGTCCTCGACCACCTCACGTTGCTGACACGGCTCACCCAGCAGCCACTGACCAGGGCTGTCGGGCAAGTAGCGGTGCTGGATGAGGATGGCTTGGCCGGCCCATTGCGGGCACTGGGCCAGGTTGCGCAGCATGGCTTCCAGTTCGGCCAGTTGGCCCTCGGGCAGCTCGCGGAAGAGGGCTACCGAGAGCACGCCTTGCAGCCAGTCGACAGTGACCTGCTCCAGGCCTGCCCAGCAGCGGCCACGGCCATGGAACAGGCGGCGGGTTTCCTGCGGGGCAGGGTCGAGGGCGGCGAGCAGGTGCTGCTCCAAGGTGTGAATCGGGGAAGTCATGGTGGGTCGCAGGCTGGCAAAAGCGGCATTCTACCTTGTGGGCCTCTTCGCGGGTAAACCCGCTCCCACAGGGACCCCA
>NZ_JBNRIK010000007.1:111486-115876 GCF_053557975.1 Pseudomonas sp. XP2 | reverse complement strand
ACAGGGACCCCACAGTATTCAGAGCTGAGGTGATCCTGTGGGAGCGGGTTTACCCGCGAAGAGGCCGGGCAAGGTCACTTCAATTCTTGACTGTAAGCCGCGCCGGCCGGAACCACCATCCCTGCTGCATCCCCGCCGCTGCCAGCAGAATCAGCCCTACCCCCAGCCATTGCAGCGGCGCCAAGCGGTGCCCGAAGGCCACCCAGTCCACCAGAATCGCAGCAATCGGGTAAATGAATGACAGCGCCCCCGTCAACGCCGTGGGCAAACGCTGAATGGCACTGTACAGCAGCACATACATGAGGCCGGTGTGGACGATGCCCAGCGTCAACAGGCTGGCCAGCGCTGGCACTTCACCCGGCAATCCGCCGAGCTTGACCCACGGCGCCAGCACCAGTACACCCGTCGTTACCTGAATCAACGCGATCAGGTGAGGTGGCGTGCCTTTCAGCCGCTTGATGATCAACGCCGCAATGGCATACAAAAACGCCGCACCCAGTGCCAGGGCAATGCCCAGCAAGTATTCCTCACCGCCGCCCTGCCCCGCACCATGGGCGCTGACGATGGCCAACATGCCGAGGAACGCCACGCTAAGCCATGTAAGCTTGGCCAGTGTGATCTTTTCGCCCAGAAACAGCGCTGCCAGCCCCACCAGCATGAACGGCTGCACGTTGTACACCGCGGTCCCGATGGCGATCGACGCACGGGAATACGAGGCAAACAGCAGCAGCCAGTTGCCGACAATGGCCACGCCGCTGGCGATCGCCAACAGGAACGCCGTGCGGCTGATGACTCCGGCCCGCAAAAAGCCGAAAGCGGCGCAAATCACCAGCAGGGTCACGGCACCGAACACGCAGCGCCAGAACACCACCTCGAGCACCGGCTGCCCCGACACCAGCACGAACCAGCCGATGGTGCCGGAAATCAGCATGGCGGCGACCATTTCCAGCGAGCCACGGCGCAACGAACTGTCCATCTCACACCTCCCGTTGTTGATGGCAACAGTATGCAAAGGTTACAGCTCAGCCTTCCAGCGGATAACCAAGGCAGATTTGCATCCTTGCCTTTACTATCAAGGCAAATTACGCGAATTACCTGACGAGGTGACCATGACCGATGCCATCGACCAACTGTTGATCAATGCACTGATGGAAGACTCGCGCCGCTCGCTCAAAGCCCTGGCGCAAGTCAGCGGGCTGTCCGCGCCCAGCGTCAGCGAGCGCCTGCGCCGCCTGGAAGAGCGTGGTGTGCTGCGCGGTTACACCGTGGAGGTCGATCCGCGCGCCTTTGGTTACCAGTTACAGGCCATCGTGCGCATCCGCCCACTGCCGGGCCAGCTGCAGGAGGTAGAACGGCAAATCATCGCCATCCCCGAGTTCACCGAGTGCGACAAGGTCACCGGGGAGGACTGTTTCATTGCCCGGTTGCATGTGCGCTCGATGGAGCAACTGGACACCCTGCTCGACCGCATCAATGTGCTGGCCGAGACCAACACCGCCATCATCAAGAAAAGCCCGGTGAAGCGGCGATTGCCGCCAATGGAATGAATTCGCCTGTCCCGGCCTCTTCGCGGGTAAACCCGCTCCCACAAGTACTGCACCAGATTTGGGCTTGTGATGAACCCTGTGGGAACGGGTTTACCCGCGAAGAGGCCAGCGCAGAAAAACCTGACTATTTTTTGTACACATAAATGTCACCATAAGTGCCATTTTTGTGTGCACTTTCTTCAGAAACGCCCCATTGCGTTACACACTACCCGCAACTAATTTTGACCATTCGATCAACTAAATAGTCGACAGAAAATTTAAACCTGTTCATTCGGTCAATTTATACCTCACTTATTTCATTAACTTATCTTTCAAAAAGATAAGTTCGAAATGTCCATCTGTTACAACTTGCTTTCCCCTGGCATGGAACTCGCTTTTGTGTGTTCGTGTTTTGTATACAACTTAAACAAAACATAAACACACAAGAACCCGCCACGCCGGTCCAAAGCCGGCCGTCGCGCCCAGAACCCTGTGATGCCAAGCTGCACCGACGAGGTGGCGAGCCCGTGCGCATGCCCGCTCATCGCAGTCAAAGTGCATCAGGAGCCCGCCGGAATGAGTAGCAGCCTCGACCTTGCCCCTGAACTATCCGTCGCCAGCACCCACCCCGCTTCCAACCTTGTTGGCGAGGTGCCGCAACTGGCGCTGAGCCCGCGCCTGCACAACCGCGACCTTGCCCCAACACGCACCGAAGGGCGGCGCTGGGGTGGCTACAGCATCTTCGCGTTGTGGACAAACGATGTGCACAATATTGCCAACTACTCCTTCGCCATGGGCTTGTTCGCCCTCGGCCTGGGTGGCTGGCAGATTTTGCTGTCGCTGGCCATTGGCGCAGCGCTGGTGTACTTCTTCATGAACCTGTCTGGCTATATGGGGCAGAAAACCGGGGTGCCGTTCCCGGTCATCAGCCGCATTGCCTTCGGCATTCACGGCGCACAGATACCGGCGCTGATCCGCGCAGTCATTGCCATTGCCTGGTTCGGCATCCAGACCTACCTGGCCTCGGTGGTGCTGCGTGTGCTGCTTACAGCCGTGTGGCCGCAAGTGGCGGCCTACGACCACGACAGCATCCTCGGCCTGTCGAGCCTGGGCTGGGCGTGCTTCGTGTCGATCTGGCTGGTGCAGCTGGTGATCCTGGCCTATGGCATGGAGATGGTGCGCCGCTACGAGGCCTTCGCCGGCCCGGTGATCCTGCTGACCGTTGCCGCCCTGGCGGTGTTCATGTACGTCAAGGCCGACGCGCGCATCGCCTGGTCGGTCGCCGAGCCACTGACCGGCGTTGATATGTGGCGCAACATCTTCGCTGGCGGCGCATTGTGGCTGGCGATCTACGGCACCCTGGTACTGAACTTCTGTGATTTCGCCCGCTCCTCGCCGTGCCGCAAGACCATCCGCGTCGGCAACTTCTGGGGCCTGCCGGTGAACATACTGGTGTTTGCCGTGATCACCGTGGTGCTGTGCGGCGCGCAGTTCCAGATCAACGGCCAGATCATCGACAGCCCGACCCAGATCGTCGCCGCCATCCCCAGCACGCTGTTCCTGGTACTGGGCTGCGTAGCCTTCCTGATTGTCACCGTGGCGGTGAACATCATGGCCAACTTCGTCGCCCCGGCCTTCGTGCTCAGCAACCTGGCGCCACGCCACCTGAACTTCCGCCGCGCGGGGCTAATCAGCGCCACGCTGGCGGTGCTGATCCTGCCGTGGAACCTCTACAACAGTCCGCTGGTGATCGTGTACTTCCTGTCCGGCCTGGGCGCCCTGCTCGGCCCGCTGTACGGGGTGATCATGTCCGACTACTGGTTGCTGCGCAAAGGCTGCATCAACGTGCCGGAGCTGTACACCGAGCACCCGACCGGCGCCTACCACTACAGCAAGGGCATCAACCTGCGCGCCGTGGCCGCCTTCGTGCCTGCTGCGTTGCTGGCCATCGTGCTGGCCCTGGTACCCCATTTCCACAGCGTGGCCCCGTTCTCCTGGCTGATCGGTGCCGGCATCGCCGCCGTCCTGTACCTGCTGATCGCACCACGCAACCGCCACTACCACGACGTCAGCGGCGAGCGCATCGCCGTCGACCACAGCAGCCATTGATCAGGGAGGACTGCCCATGCGTATTCTGATCGCCAACGTCAACACCACCGAAGCCATCACCGAAGCCATTGCCCAGCAGGCCCGTGCAGTAGCCGCACCCGGTACCGAAATCGTGGGGCTTACCCCTTGGTTCGGCGCCGAGTCGGTGGAAGGCAACTTCGAAAGCTACCTGGCTGCCATTGCGGTGATGGACCGGGTGCTCGCCTACGAAGGTCCTTACGAGGCCGTGATCCAGGCCGGTTACGGCGAACACGGCCGCGAAGGCCTGCAGGAACTGCTGAACGTGCCGGTGGTGGACATTACCGATGCGGCCGCCAGCACCGCGATGTACCTGGGGCATGCTTACTCCGTGGTAACCACCCTGGACCGTACCGTGCCACTGATCGAAGACCGTCTGAAGCTGTCTGGCCTTTATGACCGCTGTGCCTCGGTGCGGGCCAGCGGGCTGGCGGTGCTGGAGCTGGAAGCCGACCCGCAGCGGGCTGTGGAGGCGATTGTCGAGCAGGCCGAACGCGCCGTGCATGACGACAAGGCCGAAGTGATTTGCCTGGGTTGCGGCGGCATGGCCGGGCTGGACGAGCAGATCCGCCAGCGCACCGGCGTGCCGGTGGTGGATGGGGTGAGCGCAGCGGTGACCATTGCCGAATCGCTGGTGCGCATGGGCTTGAGCACCTCCAAGGTGCGCACCTATGCCACGCCGCGGGTGAAGAAAGTGGTGGGTTGGCCGATGCGCCTAGGCCGCTGATCCTTCATTG
>NZ_JBNRIK010000007.1:106255-111433 GCF_053557975.1 Pseudomonas sp. XP2 | reverse complement strand
CCCACAGGGACCTCACTGTTCTCAAATATTGTGCAGCACCTGTGGGAGCGGGCAAGCCCGCGAAGAGGCCGGTACTATCAACCCATCATCTCGACCAAGCGCTGCGCACTGCCACAGGCCAGCGTAAACCCCAACGCCCCATGCCCCAGGTTCAGCCACAGGTTGCGATACACCGTCCCCCCTATGATCGGCACCCCGGTCGGTGTCGCCGGTCGCATGCCCGCCCACTCCACCGCCTGCCCATAATCCGCAGCCATCGGTAATGTCTCCAGCGCCAGCCGTCGCATGCTCTGCAACCTGCGCTTTTCCACCGATTCGTCGAACCCGACAATGTCCACCATCGCCGCTACCCGCAGCTGCTGCCCCAGGCGGGCATAGACGATCTTGCGTTCATAGTCGGTAAGGCTCACTTCCGGTGCCCGATGCCCAGTGCTGATCGGTGCCGTCAGGCTGTAGCCCTTCAGCGGGTAGACCGGTATCTGCACCCCCGGTAATGCCAAGCTTGGGCCACGATGCCCGGCACACAGCACCAACTGTTCCACGTCCAGTTGCTCGTTGCCCAGTTGCAGCGCTACGACCTGGTCCTGGCGCCGTACCAGCTGCGTCACTGGCCGCCCAAGCAGGAAACGGCATTGCCCCGAAGCGCGCAACAGTGCCTCCAGGCGCTGGCAGAACAAGTGGCAATCGCCCACCTCTTCATCCGCTGTGAACACGCCACCCACAAACGGTGCGCCCTCCAGGGCGGGTTCCAGCGCGCGCAACTCGGCTGCTGCCAGCACCCGCTGGCTGGCCGGGTCCGTCAACTGAGCCCGGCCATGGGCAAAGGCCCGCTCGCTGCGAAAAGCCACCAGCTTGCCATTGCGCCGCCAGTTGAAATCACCCAGGTTCTGGTCCTCGCGCCATTGCGCCAGCACGGCCTGGCTGCGCAGCGCCAGCTCCAGCAGCTGCTCGGCATTTCGGCGATTGACGCTGCGCCGGCAAGCCAGGGTGAATGCCAACAACCAGCGCCACTGCGCCGGGTCCAGGCGCAAGCGCAGGCGCAGCGGCGACTCGCCCTGCAATAGCCAACCCAATGCCTGCCACGGCACCCCGGCATCAGCCAGCGGCGCCACATACCGATAGGACAATTGCCCGCCATTGGCGAAGCTGGTAGCCGACGCCAAGCTGTCGCGGGCCTCGATCAAATCAACCGACCGCCCTTCACGAACAAGCGCGTAAGCCGTCGCCAGGCCAACCACCCCGCCCCCGATTACCGTTACCCGCTGCTTCATCGCGCTTCCCTGTGGTGGCTTCCTGGCCAAACAGTACCAGCGGATCAGGTCGGGCAGCTATGCGCACCGTCATTCAGGCCCTGGCGCACGTTGCGGCTGAGCAGGCTAGCCTTGCCGTCGTGCCAGGTCAGGGTCAGTACATAGAGGGTGTCGAAGTCATCGCCGTTCCAGTCCTGGGTGATCACCCGCTCTTCACCCAAGGCCTTGCCGGCCACCGTGTTGATCAGTTCAGGCAGGTAGCCGTGGGACCAGGCGGTGTAGATGGTCGCGTTGCGGTATTTGTCGCTCAGTAATTCATCGGCCAGTTCATCGGTATCGTTGGCGCCGTAGTCGATATTCACCGGCAAGCCGAGGCGGATGGCGCTAGGGGTGATGGTCATCAGCGGGCGGATGTAGCTGTAGGTTTCGTCCTTGCTGCCTTCCTCGACCTGCCGCGAAGGGTTGGCGGCAAACACGTAGTCGGCATTACCGAAGCGCTCTGGCAGCAAGGTTGCCAGGTCCAGTGCGCGATTGAGGCCCTGGCAGTTCAACTGGCCAAGCCCCTCACCCGGCTTCTCCGCATGGCGCAGGAACACCAGGGTCTGTGTGCCATCCACCGGTTGAGCCCGGCTGTCGACAGCCTCCAGCGCCAGCGGTACGCCGACGACCGTGAGTGCCAGGCTCAGTACCAGATGGCGACGACGGCGGAAGAATGTGGGCAACTTCATCAAGGCAGGCTCGTGTGGCAGAGAAAATCGGGTTGACCCGCCACATCGCCCCATCGGTTGCAGGGCGCCCTTGCAGTAAATGCCATCCTTGGCAACGAGTGAGCGTCAGAGTGCCCTGAACCCGTTTGGTTCCTCCCTGGAGGTGGATGCCGTTCCCTAGGCAAGCCTAGATTAGGGGATGGGTGTTGCTAAATTATGTCCGGTGCTTCAATCATCCCGCGTCAGCACTTCCAGCAATTCGATCTCAAAGGTCAGGTCCGAGCCAGGCGGTATCGCCCCCACGCTGCGTTCGCCATAGCCCAAGTGTGCTGGAACCTGCAGTTTGCGCTTGCCGCCAACGCGCATCCCCATCAGGCCCTGATCCCAACCTTTGATCACTCGACCGGTACCAATAACGCACTGGAACGGCTTGCCGCGTGACCAGGACGAGTCGAACTCGCTGCCATCAGCCAGCCAGCCGGTGTACTGGGTGGTGATCAGGGCGCCCTTGACGGCGGCTTTGCCTTCACCCTCGACCAGGTCGATGATCTGCAGTTCTTGGCTCACAGGCACACTCCAACGCTGAAAAACAAAGCCGCCCTTTTCTCAGGAATGCACGGGTTTGGCAAGAAGGATCGACAGGCCACTTTTAACTGCTCTGCTCAAACACTTCTTGACCGGTCAGCTCTTTGGTCTGGTTGGCAAAGCAGTACCAGGCGGGCTTCTGCTCGACAAAAATCTGCAGATCGAAATCCCACTCCTGATCCCCATCCAGCAGGCCGACCGGCACCGCATGGAAGTCATTGGACTTCAGCCGGTAATACAGGTGCGTGCCGCATTGGCCGCAAAACCCTCGCTGCGCCCAGTCGGACGAATCGTAGACATTGGGGGTACGCCCTTCGATGACCGGCGGCTGGCTGCAATGCACCACCAGCAACGGGCCGCCGGTCCACTTGCGGCACATGCTGCAATGGCAGGCGCTGATATGGGTGTTGTCGACGGTGACCTTGAGCGTGGTGGCGCCGCACAGGCAGGTGCCTTGTTTTTCCAGGGCCATGGCTGGCTCCTTGAGCGGAAGATGGGCCAGCAATTATAGATGCCAGCTGCAACGCGGTCGGTGTAGGAGCGGCCTTGTGTCGCGATCGGGCTGCAAAGCAGCCCCTTGGGTGATGCATCTACGCGAAAGCCGAGGGGCGCGCGTTGCGCCGCTCGCGACACAAGGCCGCGCCTACAAAGGATCGCGTGAAGCGTCAGATGTACACAGTGCCGCGCAGGTACAACGCCGCCCGCCCGCTGATGATCACCCGGCCATTGCCCGGTACTTCGCACCGCAGCTGCCCTTTACGTGCACCGCCCTGCTCGCAGCTGAGCACCTGCTTGCCCAGGCGCTCAGCCCACACCGGCGCCAGCGAGGTGTGTGCCGAGCCGGTGACCGGGTCTTCATTCACGCCGACCCGCGGGCCGAACCAGCGGGTGACAAAATCAAAGCCACGCCCTGCAGCCGTCACGGCAATGCCGCGCACGTCGAAGGCCGAAAGTGCCACAAAGTCGGGCTTTAACGTATCGAGCAACAGGGCGTCATCAATCACGACGACGTAGTCATCGCTACGGTACACCGCCTGTGCCTGGCTCAGGCCCAGCGCTTGCAACAGGCCCGCCGGGGTTTCCACGATGCCCGGTTGTTTGGCCGGGAAATCCATGGCCAGCAACCCGTCAGCGCCACGGCTGACACGCAATTCGCCACTGCGGGTATTGAAACGCAGCACCTGCGCCTGCTCACCCAGTTGCTCGAACAGCACATAGGCCGACGCGAGAGTCGCGTGGCCGCATAGGTCAACTTCAACGGTCGGGGTGAACCAGCGCAGGTCAAAGGTTTCGCCGTTGCGCACGAAATAGGCCGTTTCCGACAAGTTGTTTTCTTCGGCGATGCGCTGCAGCACATCGTCCGGCAGCCAGGCCTCAAGCGGGATCACCGCCGCCGGGTTGCCACCGAACGGTTCAGCGGAAAAGGCATCGACCTGGAAGATTTCGAGTTGCATGCACACACTCCTTGTTGCCCGGGCCTTGCCAGGCAGATGTCTGAAAAGGGGTTACGGGCGTACCGGGGTCAATACTGGCTCGCCGGCAAAGAAGGCCTGCAGGTTGCGCAGCACCAGGGTCACGGTATCACGCGCAGCCTCCGGTGACTGGCCGGCAACGTGGGGCGTGAGCACGGTATTGGCCAAAGCCTTGAGGCCTTGGGGTACTGCCGGTTCGTCGTCGAACACGTCCAGCGCGGCGCCCGCCAGCTGACCCTGCTGCAATGCGGTAATCAGAGCCTGCGTGTCGACCACGCTGGCCCGGGCAATATTCACCAGATAGCCATTTGCGCCCAGCGCCTGCAGTACCTGAGCATCGACCAGGTGCTGGGTATTGGCGCCACCGGGAGTGGCCACGACCAGGATGTCGACAGCAGCGGCCAGGTGCAGCGGGCTGTCGTACCAGGTGTAAGGTACATCTTCGCGCGGCGTGCGGCTGTGATAGCTGATGGACATGTCGAAGCCCAGATTGGCGCGCTTGGCAATGGCCTGGCCCACCGCCCCGAGGCCAAGAATACCCAGGCGTTTGCCGCTCACCGAGGGGCTGATCACCCGGTTCCATTCACCGCGCCGGGTGCTGGCATCAGCACGGGGAATGTCGCGCAGTAGTGCCAGCAACAGGGCCAGGGTGTGGTCGGCGACTGCGCTGGCATTGGCACCAGCGCCATTGGTTACGGTGATGCCGCGGGCGGCGGCGGCAACCAGGTCGACTTGCTCGTAGCCGGCGCCGATCACGCAGATGATCTGCAACTTGGGCAATGCGTCGATTTCGGCGGCAGTCAGCCCCAGCGGGCCGCGAGTGAGCACGGCATCGATTTCACTGGCGTGGCGCTGAATGGCCTCGGCGCGCAGTTGCGGTGAGGGGGCACGGATAAGGCGGTAACCGGCCTGCTCCAGCATGGGCAGGTAATCGTCGACGGTTTCTACCAGTACCAGGACTGTCTTGCGCATGCCACCTCCGGGTCAATTCGAGGCGTCATTATGCGGAGTCACCAGCCAGTACAGTCAATTGAAATAACAAGGCAAAACTGTACTGTGCCGCTCCGCTGTAGCCGTTGCTCTTGCTCTTGCTCTTGCTCTTGCTCTTGCTCTTGCTCTTGCTCTTGCTCTTGCTCTTGCTCTTGCTCTTGCTCTTGATCTTGC
>NZ_JBNRIK010000007.1:98173-106085 GCF_053557975.1 Pseudomonas sp. XP2 | reverse complement strand
GGGCCTGCAGCGCGGTCCTCCCGGGAGCGAGGCCGGAGTGAGGGGACCCCGGAGCGCAGCGCAGGGGCCGGATGATGGGAGCGCAGCGTTTTTTGGTTACTTTTTGTCGCGTTTGACAAAAAGTGACTCGCCGTAAGGGCGAAAAGGTGAGTGTGCGTCGCCATCGCAAATGGCCTATGCGCGAGCTAAAAACCAGCACCGTTTCGCTTGTCGCTTGGAGGCGTGGAGGCGTGGAGGCGTGGGCATCAATGAGGAGGCTAACATTCATTTTCGAAGGTGGCGTCAAGTCACCTTTCCGCCCTTACGGCGGGTCACTTTTTGTCAAACGCGACAAAAAGTAACCAAAAAACGCTGCGCTCCCATCATCCGGCCCCTACGCTGCGCTCCGGGGTCCCCTCGCTCCGGGCTTGCTCCCGGGAGGACCGCGCTGCAGGCCCCATCCTGGGGCCCAGCGCTTGACGGGCATCCATGCCCGTCACCTCCCTCCGCAAGCCCTGCGCTCGGCCTCCTGAAGTCGCAATCTGCGTCGCCTGAGCTACCGCGCGCTTAAAAGCAAAAGCAAAAGCAAAAGCGAAAGCGAAAGCGAAAGCAAAAGCCGAAGCAGGGTTACTGGGCGAACGCTCGCCCTAACCCACCCGGCACGCCACTGCTGTCAGTGTCCTGCCAAGGCCCATTCGGGCTCAGCGACCAGCTCCAGCCGTTATCAAACCGGTAGTACGTACGCTGCCGGTAGAACGTATTGGGCTGCTTTTCCAATACATATACACCCAGTTTGGGGTCCCAGTGGCTGGCACCGCCAGGCGGTGGCGCAAAGCTGGCCGAGGTACGCGGCATCGGCTTGGGAATCGCCGCCGGTTTGCTCGGCTGGGTGGACGGTTGCCCACCCGGCAACGGCTTGACCACCGGCCCTTGCGGCGGCACGCGCTCGATCGGGGGTACCGGCTGTTCATACGGCTGATGCACCGTACACGCAGACAAACCCAGGGCCAGGGTGATCAGGGTCAGGCGGACGGTGCTGTGCATGGCTTTGCTCTCTTACAGGTCTGGGCTGTCGATGGTCAGGTGCTGGGTAGCCTGGGTGGTGCTGGGCAACGGCGCGCCCTGGCCAATCCACTCGCCGCGGGTAGGCTGACCAGCGCGGGAAACCCGTGCAACCAGTTGGACTTCGGCAAATTGCGACAGTTTCATCTGCGGCATCATCGCGTCAGCATCGGACAACTCCACTTCGATCGGCAACTGCGCCACCGTCACCCGCTTGGCTGCCAGGGGCATCGGCGGGCCATTGCTGGCGCGAGCGAAGATGAACACCGTATCGTCAGGTTTTACCTTGTCCTTCAGTGCCGCCGCCAGTTCCACCCGCACTTTCAGCCGCGCAGCCACCGGCGCGGGCTCTGCAGCCTGCCCTGCCGGGCCACCCAGGCGTTCGGCAGCGCGGTCGATGCCGCCTTGCAGGGCATCGCGCGATGCATCGCCTTCCGGCAACTGCGCCAACAGGCGCTTCCAGTAGTCGATGGCTTCCTGGTAACGCTCGCCTTCAAAGGCCGCGATACCGCGCAGGCCCAGGCTGGTCACCTCGTTGGGGTCGGCCTTCAGCGCTTCATCCGTCAGTGCCTGCAACTGCGGGCTCCACCGCTTGTCGGCGGCAAAGTACAGGGCCTGGGCCCACTGGCCCAGCAGCTCGGGCTGGCGGCCAGCCAAGGCCACCGCCCGCTCGAAAGTACGCGCAGCATCGGCCGGGCGCTGCTCGGCCATGTAGGCACGGCCCAGGAAATACACGGCCTCGGCCGACTCAGGCTGGGCCTGCACCACACGCTCCAGGCGCGTGGTCATTTCTTCCATCGACTTGGGTGCTTCGGCGAATTCCTGGGTCAGCGCCACCTTGTCGGCCGCACCAAAATGCAGGTACAGCCCCAGCGCCATCAGCGGTACCAGCACGGCAGCCAGTAGCGGCAGGGCTTTGCCCAAATGCCCCTGGCGTGGGGCATCGGCGCCTTCGGTATCAGCCAGCAATTCGCGGGCAGCCTCGTCACGGCCCTTGGCCAACTGTGCCTCATCGAGCACACCGGCAGCCTGCTGGGCAGCCAGTTCGGCAACGCGTTCCTGATACAGGGCCACGTTCAGGGCAGTGCGGTCTTCTTCCTGCTGGCGACGGCGGCCACGCAGGATCGGGATCAGCAAAAAGCTGAGGGCGGCGAGCAGCAGCAGGCCCGCGCTAAGCCAGAATTCAATCATGGGTCTGTTCTTTTTCCAGCAGTTTGGCGAGTCGCTCGCGTTCTTCGACAGAAAGCTCGTTGTTGCCCGGCAAAGCCGTACCACGGCGTCGGCGCACGATCACCGCCAGCACCACGAAACCACCGGCCAACAGGATGCCCGGGCCGAACCACAACAGCCAGGTACGCCCGCTGAGCGCCGGTTTGTAGCGCACGAAGTCACCGTAGCGGTCCACCATGAAGTCGACGATCTGCTGGTTGCTCTTGCCTTCGCCAAGCATGCGGAAGATCTCTCGGCGCAGGTCGGCAGCAATCGGTGCGTTGGAATCGGCGATGTCCTGGTTCTGGCACTTGGGGCAACGCAGTTCCTTGGTCAACTGCTGGTAGCGCTCGCGCTCGGCTTCATCGCGGAACTGGTAAGTGTCGATGGCCGCCTTGGCCACACTGGCCAGGCTCATGCCCAGCACGGCAGCTGCCAGCCAGCGCCTCATTGCCTGGCCTCATCGACCAGGCCCTGGTACAGCGGTGCCAGCTGCTCACGCCACACCGTGGCATCGACAATGCCCACATGCTTGTAGCGGATGATGCCCTTGGCGTCGATCAGGAAAGTTTCCGGCGCGCCGTACACCCCGAGATCCAGGCCAAGGCTGCCCTGCTCGTCACGGATGTCCAGCTGGTAAGGGTTGTGGAATTCGGCCAGCCATTTCTGCGCAGCGGCGTTGTCGTCCTTGTAATTGACGCCGTGGATCACCACGCCCTGCTGCGCCAGCTGGTTCAGGTAGGGGTGCTCGACCTTGCACGACGGGCACCAGGTGGCCCACACGTTGACCAATGCCGGGCGGCCCTGCAAGTCGGCCTGGGTCAGGGTCCGGTCGCTCTGGGTCGAAGCCAGGGAAAACACCGGGAACGGTTTGCCGATCATTGCCGAAGGCAGCTCGTCGGGCTTGAGAAACAGCCCCTTGTAGAGAAACACCGCCACCAGCAGGAACACTGCCAGGGGGACTACCATGATCCAACGCTTCATGCAGCTGCTCCAGACACGCCCAGGGCCTCACGCACCCGGGTCTTGACCTTGACGCGGTAGCGCCGGTCGAGTGCCGCCAGCAACCCGCCCAGGCCGGTCAGCAGACCGCCCAGCCAGATCCAGCGGACATAAGGCTTGATGTGCACACGCACGGCCCAGGCGCCGTTCTCAAGCGGCTCGCCAAGGGCAACGTAAAGGTCGCGGGTAAAGCCGGCGTCGATGCCGGCTTCCGTCATCATCGATTGCTGCACGGTGTACAGGCGCTTTTCCGGGTGCAGGGTCGTCACTTCACGGCCACCACGGCTGACGACCACCGTACCCTTGTCGGAGATGAAGTTCGGCCCTTCGAAGTGCTTGGCGCCCTGGAACAGGAACTGGTAGCCACCCAGCTCCACGCTTTCGCCCGGGGCCATGCGCAGGTCGCGTTCGGCGCTGTTGTTGCTCGACAGCACCACACCCAGCGCACACACCGCCAGGCCCAGGTGTGCCAGTTGCATGCCCCAGTAGCTGCGGCCCAGGCCCGGCAGGCCCTTGAGCAGGCCTTTGTGACGGGTCTTGTCGAGGATGTCGCGCAGCCCGCCAAGTACCACCCAGGCAGCCAGGGCGAAGGCGGTCAGGGTCGGCCAGTCGAAGTCGTCAACGATAAAACCGGCAACCGGAGCAAGAATGGCACTGCCGATCAGCACCGGGGTCATCATGCTGACCAGCCATTTGCCCGGGGTGTCCTTCCAGCGCACCACCACGCCCACGCTCATTACCACCATCAGCAGTGCCATCAGCGGCAGGAACAAGGCATCGAAATAGGGCGGCCCCACCGACAGCTTGGCCCCGGTCAGGGCATCAAGCACCAGCGGGTACAGCGTGCCGAGCAGAATCATCGATGCGGCCACCACCAGCACCAGGTTGTTGGCCAGCAGCAGCGTCTCGCGCGACCACAGGGCGAAACCGACCTGGCTCTTGACCACCGGTGCGCGCAGGGCGAACAGGGTCAGCGAACCACCGACCACGAACAACAGGAAGAACAGGATGAAAATGCCCCGCGATGGGTCGGCAGCAAATGCGTGCACCGAGGTCAGCACGCCGGAACGCACCAGGAAAGTACCCAGCAGGCTCAGCGAGAATGCGGCAATTGCCAACAGCACGGTCCAGCTCTTGAACACCCCGCGCTTTTCAGTCACCGCCAGCGAGTGGATCAGCGCCGTGCCCACCAGCCAAGGCATGAACGAGGCGTTTTCCACCGGGTCCCAGAACCACCAGCCACCCCAGCCCAGCTCATAGTAGGCCCACCAGGAGCCCAGGGTGATGCCGACCCCCAGGAAAGCCCAGGCGACGATGGTCCAGGGCCGCGACCAGCGCGCCCAGGCAGCGTCCAGACGGCCGCCGAGCAAGGCGGCAATGGCGAAGGCAAAGGCCACCGAGAAGCCCACGTAGCCCATGTACAGCATCGGCGGGTGAACGATCAGGCCGAAGTCCTGCAGCAACGGGTTTAGATCGCGACCGTCAGTGGGCACTTGCGGCAGCAGGCGCTGGAATGGGTTGGAAGTGATGATCAAAAAGCTCAGGAAGCCGACGCTGATCATGCCCATCACTGCCAGCACGCGGGCCAGCATCACCTGCGGCAACTGCCGCGAAAACACCGACACGGCAAAGGTCCAGCCGCCCAGGATCAGCGCCCACAGCAGCAGCGAACCCTCGTGGGCGCCCCACACGGCGCTGAATTTGTAGTACCAGGGCAAGGCGCTGTTAGAGTTGCTGGCCACATAGGCGACCGAGAAGTTGTCGGTCATGAAGGCATGGGTCAAACAGGCGAAGGCAAAAGCCAGGAAGGCGAATTGCCCCCAGGCCGCCGGCCGTGCCAGGCTCATCCACAGGCTGTCGCCACGCCACGCGCCAAGCAGCGGCACACTGGCCTGCACGGTGGCAAAGCAGATGGCCAGGATCATCGCCAACTGGCCGAGTTCGGGTATAACCAGCGCCGCATTCATGGCCTGGCCTCCGTTCCTGTGGCGGCCTGGCCGCTTTCCTTCAGGGCCTTGGTGACCTCGGGCGGCATGTACTTCTCGTCGTGCTTGGCCAGTACTTCATCGGCCACCACCACGCCGTCGGCGTTGACTTTGCCCAGGGCAACAATGCCCTGCCCTTCGCGGAACAGGTCAGGCAGGATGCCGCGGTAGGTGATCGGCACCGACTTGTTGAAGTCGGTGACCACAAAGCGCACGTCCAGCGAGTCGGACGAGCGCTGCACCGAGCCTTTCTCGACCATGCCGCCAGCACGGATGCGGGTGTCCAGCGGCGCTTCGCCATTGGCGATCTGGGTGGGCGTATAGAACAGGTTGATGTTCTGCTGCAATGCGCTCAAGGCAAAGCCGACGGCAACCCCGACACCGACCAGCAGGCCGACGATGAGCAACAGGCGTTTCTTGCGCTGCGGATTCACTGGTTGTTCTCCCGGCGCAAACGGCGCGCCTCTTCTTGCAGGTAGCGACGACGGGCCAGCAGCGGCGCGGCGACATTCAGCGCCAGCACTGCCAGGCAGATGCCATAGGCCGACCACACGTACAGGCCATGGTGGCCCATGGCGAGAAAATCACCGAAGGTGGCAAAGCTCATTGTGCGGCCCTCCGCCCCAGGCTGTTCAACACTTCATCCTTGACCCAACTGGCGCGCGCCTCGCGCTTGAGCACTTCAAGGCGCATGCGTAGCAACAGCACGGCGCCGAAGAAACAGTAGAAACCCAACGCCGTGCACAGCAACGGCAGCCACATTTCGGCGGGCATCGCCGGCTTTTCGGTGAGGGTGAAGGTGGCGCCCTGGTGCAGGGTGTTCCACCACTCCACCGAGTACTTGATGATCGGGATGTTGACTACGCCGACAATCGCCAGCACCGCGCAGGCCTTGGCCGCACTGTCACGATTACTGATCGCCTGGCCCAGCGCAATAATGCCGAAGTACAGGAACAGCAGAATGAGCATGGACGTAAGGCGGGCGTCCCACACCCACCAGCTGCCCCAGGTCGGCTTGCCCCAGATAGCGCCGGTAACCAGCGCCACGGCGGTCATCCAGGCGCCGATGGGCGCGGCACATTGCAGGGCGACGTCGGCCAGTTTCATCTTCCACACCAGCCCCACCACACCGGCGACGGCCAGCAGCACGTAGCAGGATTGCGCCAGCATCGCCGCCGGCACATGAATGTAGATGATGCGGAAGCTGTTGCCTTGCTGGTAGTCCTGGGGGGCAAACGCCAGGCCCCAGGTGATACCGACCAGCAGCAGGAGCACGGCAGCGCCGGCCAGCCATGGCAGCATGCGGCCGCTGATGGCATAGAACCATTTCGGGGAGCCCAGCTTGTGGAACCACGTCCAGCTTATTTTCATCAGGGTACATCCAGGGTATTTGCCGGGCTTGAGAGCCCGGGACTCGTTATTCGCCGACGCTGATCTTCAGGCCGGCCGCTATCGCAAAGGGTGCCAGGGTCACGGCCAGGGCCGTCAGGCTGGCGAGCCAGAGCAGGTGGCCGGTTGCGGGCATATTTTGCAATGCCGCTTGCAACGCACCACTGCCCAGGATCAATACAGGGATATACAACGGCAGAATCAGCAACGCCAGTAACAAACCACCGCGCTTCAGACCGACCGTCAGGGCGGCGCCCACCGCACCCAGCAGGCTCAATACCGGCGTGCCCAGCAGCAAGGAGCCAAGCAGCACCGGCAGGCAATGGCTCGGCAGCCCCAGCATCAGCGCCAGCAGCGGCGCCAACAATACCAGTGCCAGCCCGGAAAAGATCCAGTGCGCCAGCACCTTGGCCAGCACCAGCAACGCCAGTGGATGCGGTGACAGCACCCACTGCTCCAGCGAGCCGTCCTCGAAATCGCTGCGGAACAAGCCGTCCAGCGACAGCAGCACTGCCAGCAGTGCCGCCACCCAGACCAGGCCCGGCGACAAGGTTTGCAACAATTGGCTTTCTGGGCCGACCGCCAAAGGGAACAGCGCCACGACGATGGCAAAGAACACCAGCGGGTTGGCCAGCTCGGCAGGGCGGCGGAACAGCAGCCGCGCTTCGCGACGCAACAACAAAATGAATACGCTCATGCCGCCCATTGCCCCAGGTTCAGTTCACGGTAACCGGAGGGCTTGCGTTCCAGCGTGTGGTGGGTGGTCAGCACCACCGTGCCGCCCTGTTCGCAGTGTGCCGCCAGGTGCGCTTCCAGCTGGGCCACGCCTTGCTTGTCGAGCGCGGTGAACGGTTCGTCGAGAATCCATAACGGCGGGCAAGCCAGGTGCAGCCGGGCCAGGGCCACGCGGCGCAGTTGACCAGCTGACAGGGTATGGCAGGGTACGTCTTCGAAACCGCGCAGGCCGACCGCCTCCAGCGCCGCCCAGATCGCCTCGCGGCTGGCCGGCTGGTGCAAGGCGCACAGCCAGGTGAGATTTTCCTCGGCGGTGAGCAGGTCCTTGATACCTGCGGCGTGGCCAATCCACAGCAGGATGCTTTCCAGCGCATGGCGCTGCTCGGCCAGTGGCTTTCCGCCCAGCAGAATCTGCCCGGCGGTCGGCTGCATCAAGCCGGCCAGCAGGCGCAGCAAGCTGGTCTTGCCGCTGCCATTAGGACCGCTGATTTGCAGCATGTCGCCGGCGCCCAGCTCGAAATCGAGCTGCTCGAACAGCAAGCGCCAGTCGC
>NZ_JBNRIK010000007.1:66171-98064 GCF_053557975.1 Pseudomonas sp. XP2 | reverse complement strand
GGTGTCGCCTGCTTCGCGGGCTTGCCCGCGAAGCAGGCGACGCCGCTCCAGAACCCTTGTGTCTCAAGTCGCCCCGCGCGCTGCCGTTATACTGGCAACCACGGGCGCCCGGCATTATTACACGCGCCGCCGCGCTGCCAAGAGGCCGGGCTCGACAGGTTGTATACAATCATGACTGAAATCAATAGTCTCGGCGCACAAACCGCGATCAACAGCCAAGCCATGAAGGCAGGCATGACCGGTGAACTGCTGCGCCTGATCCAGGCGCAGCCGGGTCTGCTGGCCCCCGGCGAGACCGCGCAGGCCGAAGTCGTGTCGTTGCGCCAGACGGGCCAGGAGTTCCAGTTGGTACTGCGCCTGATACAGGCCAACGGCGTGCAGACCCAGCTGCAAGCCAGCGCCAGCCAGCCACTGCCCCAAGGCAGCCAGGTCACCGTCAGCCAAACCGAAAGCAACCGACTGGCAATCATGCTGCAGCAGGCCAATACCAGCCAGATCGCCACCCTCACCCGCCTGGACACCAGCAAAGTGCCCGTCGGCACCCTGCTGCAAGGCAAGGTCCTGACCAACCAGGCATTGGCCCAGGCGCCCGGCCAACCGCCGATCTACCGGGCGCTGGTCAGCCTGCTCAACAGTGCACAGGCCGGCGCCACCTTGAGCGTCGACAGCCCACGCCCCCTGGCCATTGGCAGCCTGCTCAGCGCGTTGGTGCAAGGCGACCAGTCGCTGCGTTTCGTGCCGCTTAGTGGCAGACAGGACCAACTGAGCATTGCCCAGCAACTGCTGACCCAGCAAAACCGCCAAGCCTCCCTGCCCGGTGTGCTCAACGCGCTGCAACAGCTCGCCCGCGACCCGAGCGCCGATGGCGACCTGCGCGCCAGTGCCGAACGCCTGTTGGCCGGCCTGCCGGACGCGCGGCAACTGGGCGACGCCAAAGGCGTGGCCCAGGCGCTGAACAACAGCGGCGCCTTCCTTGAAGCGAAACTGCTGGGCGGTTTTCCTGCCAGCGTGGCCACTGACCTTAAGGCACACCTGCTGCGCCTGATCACCCAGGCCCCGGTCAGCACACCAGGCATGCCCAACCTGGCGCCCGCCAGCCTGGCCGTGACCATGCCGGCGCTGGCCCGCAGCGCACTGGGCATGCTCGAACGGGTCAGCCCCAAGCCGCAGCCAGGGGCGTTCCCCCTGCCGTCGCGCCTGCTCAAGGCCCTGGAAGACGAAGGCGACCTGCAACAGCTGCTGCGCCTGGCCGCAGCTGCCGTTTCACGCTTGCAAAACCATGCCATGAGCAGCCTGCAACAAACCGGCACACTGGAAAACGGCAACCTGCAGACCACCTGGCAAACCGAAGTGCCGATCCGCCACGGTCAGGAGTTCATCCCGCTGCAAGTCAAAATCCAGCGCGAGGAAACACCGCAACAGCAGGCCGACCGCCAACATGAAGCGCAAGACCCGCTGCAAGCCCTGTGGCGCATCGAGCTGGCCTTCGACCTGTCACCCCTTGGCCCGCTGCAAGTCCAGGCGCAGTTGAGCCAAGGCCGCCTGAGCGGGCATCTGTGGGCAGAACGTGAACCCACCGCAAGGCTGATCGACAGCCAGCTCGGTGCCTTGCGCCAGCGCCTGCTGGACCGCGGCCTGGACGTTGGCAACCTGGAATGCCACCCGGGCATCCCCCCTCAAGGCCCGCGCACACGGGTGGAGCAACGCTGGGTAGACGAAAACGCATGACACAGCAACCAACACGCCAGGCCATCGCCCTGACCTACGACGGCCAGCAGGCCCCTACCCTCAGCGCCAAGGGTGACGATGCGCTGGCCGAGGCCATCCTGGCCCTGGCCCGCGAACACGAGGTGCCGATCTACGAAAATGCCGAGCTGGTGCGCCTGCTGGCGCGCCTGGAGCTGGGCGAACAGATTCCCGAAGCACTGTACCTGACCATCGCCGAGATCATTGCTTTCGCCTGGCAACTGCGCGGCCGCGTCCCGGCGGGCTTCGCCGACGACACCGCCACGCCCCGTGACATCACGCCAGCGCTGCTGGGGCTGCCCCCTCCCGGCAGCGTTACCTGACGCCGTGAGTTGCACCCTCACACTACCCTGATGCCCTTCATCGATAGAAGGGTTACTCAATGCGCCCCATTCCGCACCACAGCCTGGCCCGTATCCGCCAGGCACTGCAGGACTTTCCCCGCCCCGACCTGCTGGCACAACAGACACTTTCCGAATGGCTTACCTCGAAGGGGGTGGCGCAGTCGCCTTTGCTGAACGACGTGGTCACCTTCCACTACCGGATAGAACCGGCGGGAGAAGGGCGTTCACAGGGCAGTACGAAGGCCGTCATCACCCAGAAGATGAACCTGGTCGAAGCATTGCTTGCCAACTGGCAGGGCGAACCGGCCGCAGGCTATGACGGTTTCCACTATGGCGACTGGGCAGGCCTGCCGCCACAGGACCCATTGACCATCGTTGAACGGCTTGCGCCACTGAGCCCGTTATCCAATGCTTCGCCCTATCAGGTGTTCAACGGCCTGTACAAACGCACAGAGCCTCCCCGCTACGCCCCGGATACGCGCCTGCCGATACGCGCAGAAGACTTTCAGACCGCTAACTGGAGGCTGAATTTTCACACCCTGTTCAAACAACAACTCGACAACTACTGGGCTCAACACAATGACGATTATCGGCAGGCCATTCACCTTGCCTTGATTGCCGCCTGCAACCGTCAGGTAATAGAGGGCAGCCTGTCCGAGCCTCAGCGCCAGCTGGTCTGGCGAGTTTGCGGGTTGTTACCTCAGGGCGACCTCAGTATTTCGATGCTGAACGTCTACGGTTATACCGCGACCGATATTCTGTACATCAAACAAACCAGCGACCCAGGGGTTGTCCTGTACATTCCAGGCAATGCTTCGCCGCTTCATGCGTTCACCGATGCGTCCGCCATGAAGGATTGGTTCGCAGAACAATGCAAGGTCCCCGACAAGCGCAATGCAATGCTGGTCCACTTCGCCCGTGCCGACTGGCCCGACGGCCTGGACTTCAGCGGCTTGCGTACGGCCTTGATCGGCTTGGGCTTGTACCCTGCTGCGCATCATTTCAACCCCCAGCACCCGGGTTTTGCGACCAGCGGGCATTGGGACCCGCAAGCGATCATCGACTATCGCCCCGACACCTACTCCCCCCCGATCATCGGCGACCTGTTCGAGCACCTGAGCTTGCAGCGCAAGCGCCGCACCTATGCCGATACCGACAGCCTGATCACCAGCAATCATGACATCGACAAGTCCCGCTGGGGCAACTACCTCTCTGTGGCCACTGCGCTGCTTGCCCCGTTTGCCCTCCTTTTGCCCGAACTGGCTCCGTTGCTGGTGATCGGTGGCCTGAGCCAATTCACCCTTGGCCTTGATCAGGCCATCAATGGCAAGAGCCTGGAGAGCCGAAGCGCAGGCGTCGCCGACCAGACATTCGGCTTGTTCAACGCGCTCCCCCTGGCCGGCCAGGGCTTTGCCAGGGAGGCGTCGGTGTTTCGTTGCAGCCGCCCCGGGTTCTTCACCCCGTCACGCCTCTCCAATGTGCTGGGTATGCCGGTTGGCGCCGCCCCCATCGCCCAGGCGAGCGACTCGGTAGAGTTGGCATTCCGTGAGCAAGCGACCCTGTCCTCCGACAGCCTCGCGGCTGTGGTGACGCGTGTCGACGAAAACCTCGAGCACCGCTTCATGGCATGGCTGCAAACACCCGAGGGCGTGGTCAGCGAATGGGTCGAGTACGAGTTTGCCAGCGACAGCTTCGTCCGCTCCCGTGACACACACATGATCGTGCCACCGCGCTGGCGGCTCGCCAATACCAGCGACACCTCGCTGACGCTGTCCAGAAGGCGATTCAACGCCACCGATGAGCAGCGCAACACGACGCTTCGGGCATTGGGGATCGACGTGGAGATGCCCATCGACTACGCCCTTTACGGGCAATTGGTGCGCACACCGATTCCCAGACTGATCAGCAGCGTCTGGGTGGGTGACAGCGTGCTGCAAGGTGAATTCCTCGAAGCACTGGCCCACAACACCCGCATCGCCCGCCTCAGCGGGTATCGCTACCAGATTCTGCTATCGCAGCAAGACCCACTGGTTTTTGAACGCAATATGCGCCTGCTCCGCACCAGGGCTGAAGGCGCGCAGCTGCTCCCTCTGGAGACTCAAGGTTTCTTTCAGGCGTTCACCCAATCAGCTTATTACCCGCAGTACCAGGCCGCCATCGCAGGCAACGGCGGGCTCGGCCGCAACCTTGCCTCTGCGTGCGACATCTTGCGCTACCGCTTGCTCAAGCACTATGGCGGGCTTTACCTGGATGCCGACGATCGGCTGCTGGACACCACCAGAGGTGAGCTCAACCCACCCTTGGCCACCGTGATGCTCCAGGCCACGGATGATGGCCTGCTGTTCTCGCCGCCGGTGTCTAACGACCAGTTGGGCATGTACGTCAAGTTCAACAACAGCATGATCGGCAGCCTCCCCGGTAACCCGACGCTGGACGCGGTGTCCGATGAGATCCTGCGTCGCTACGGCATGGAACCCGAGTTCTACAACAGCCGCCCGGACCCTCGCCTGGCGCCGTTGCCGTTCCAGGCGTACGCCCGGCGTCTGAGCCTGTTGACCGGCCCAGGTGTGCTCAATGCCGTAGTAGACCAACGACTGCCGCTCCTCAAACAACTGCGTGAAATCTGTCATTTGCTGGTGTCACCGGTTTACGACATCCATGCAACGCTGAACTTCGATATGTTCCATGCCGTGCTGCAACAACACGTACCGCTCGACAGGGTGGCCCGCATGGGCCACGAGCACAGCTGGGCCTATACCTGAAACGGTCGCGGCGGGCCAGGTACAAGCTGGGGGCAATCGACGGGTTTCGTCGTCGCGCACGGCTTGGTTTACCAAGGATGCGCAACGCCTGCGACACCCACCTACATATGTAGTGCCACCGCCCCCCGTATGCAGGTCACCTTTGCCAGCCCATACAGACTCAAAGGTGACCGCCATGACAACCCAATACGTCAATGCCAAGGGCGTGCAATTTGTGCGTGACAGCCTCGCCGGTTTTCCGCGCCCGGACCGTGCGGCAGCCAGTGCCATCCATCAGTGGGCCCAGGAACGCTCCATCGACCTGGACCCAGACCGCGTCGACGCGGTCACCCTGCATTACCAGTTCAGCCCCAAGCTCGGCTGGATTGCGCTCGTCGCGCAGAAGATGACACTGACCCAGGCCGTGCTCTCGAACTGGCAGGGTGAGTCGGCCAACAACTGGTTAGGCGCGGCGATCGATGCTCCTTGGGCCGGCGAGTTACCCGAAGGGCCACTGACCATTGTCCAGACACTGCGCGAGCAAAACCTGTTTGACCATCACGCACCCTATAGCGTCTACAACGGGTTGTTCAGGCACAGCGACCACCCGCTATACAACGCAGACACGCACGTCCCGCTGGCAGCTGAGGAGTTCCAGTCGTTTATCTGGGGCCTGGACTTGCAGGTGCAGTACAAGTCGATGCTCGACAGCTACTGGGATGCCAACCTGGAACGCTACCGTATCAGCGCAAAGATCAACTTCATCGCCGCCTGCAACAAGCAAGTCACCGAGGGCAGCCTCAGTGATGCCGGCAGAAAGCTGGCCTGGCAGGCATGCGGCCTGCAAGCCTCAACGTCGGTAACGCCCGGTGACGAAAAGCCGGGCAGCAAACCGAGGCTGCGCGCCAGGTGGCTAAATGTGTACGGCTACACCGCCACTGACCTGCTGTGCCTGCACGACGGCGTCAGCGGCCTGGTTTTACTCTACATTCCGGGTAATGCCTCGCCCCTGCACGAGTTCAGCGACAAAAAGGCCATGCTGGACTGGTTCGCCAACCAGTGCCGTACCCCGCGCACGCGCGACGCCCTGCAGGGCCACTTCGCCCTGGCCGATCGCGAAGACGGTTTGAGCTACAGCGGCCTTCACACTGCCCTGTGCGGCCTGGGCAGCTACCCAGCTCCCTACCACCTCGACAGCAACCGCCCCGGCTTCACGGCGCAGGGCATCTGGCCCCCACAGGACTACATCAACTACAAGGTCAAGGACTACAGCCCCCTGATAGAAGGCGACCTGTTCCTTTCCCTGGCCCGCCGCCAGAAACAGCGCAGTTACCAGGACGCTCATTTCATCATCACCAGCGACAGCGAAGTGACCAAGGCCAAATGGCGCGGCTACTTGAACTCGGCAATCAACGTGCTGGGCCCTTTGGCCCTGGTAGTGCCCGAGCTGGCCCCGCTGTTCGCCCTGGGCGGCATCGCCCAGTTCGGCCTGGGCCTGGACCAGGCCATCCACGCCAAAAACGCCCGGCAAAGCGCCGAAGGCATCGGCACGTCGGTGTTTGGGGTGCTCAATGCACTACCGCTGGTGGCTGCCGGGGTGTCCAAGGCACCTGTGCTGCTGCGCTTCAAGCATGAAGGTTTTGTGATCCCCAGCCGGGTCAACGAACAAATCGGCTACCCCTTGAGCCCCATCACCCCCCCTGAGCTGCCGCTGGCCGACGTGGCAGATTATTTCCATACTCCAGACCCCATCGCGCCTCTGCCGGGTGCCGACGACGGTGTGGCTGGTGCCGTTGTCAGGACGCCTCGCTACGACGGTTCGCCCGACCTGCTCACGACGATGATCGGCGGTTATCAAGAGCATGTGCTCTACGACATGGAACTCGATGCCTTTCGCCTGGAAAGCGACCTCAATGAGGTTGAGCCAAGCTGCTACATCGCAACGCCCGGCTCGCTCAATCTGGTCGAGGTGGATGCCCGAGCGCGTCAGGTGACCGATGACATGCGCATGGCGACCTTGCGTGCATTGGGCGTTGATCTGAACCTGCCCATTGCGCTACCGGTCCTACCTACCGAAGGACTTCGACCAATCCCTAAACACGTCCTGAATATCTGGGTAGGCGACAAGGTCATTGAGCAAACCCTGATCGACAATATCGCCCGCAACGCCCGCACGCTGCAGGAGACTCAGTATGTTCATCGCCTGTATCTCTCCAGGGCAGAGCCGGGTGCGTTCCAGGCCAACCTGCAGCTTTTGGCGGAGCATGCGCCCGGGGTAGAAGTATTGCCACTTGAGGACCAGCCGTTCTATGCGCGTTTCAAGGAGAGTGCCAACTTCCCCCAATACCAGGCAGCGATCCACGGTAACGGTGGGGTGGCCAGCAACTTTTCGTCGGCGTCGGACGTTTTGCGCTATGCCCTGCTTGAACAGGAAGGTGGCCTGTACATGGATGTCGACGACAGGCTGCTAGCGCCTGGTGAGTACCCTGTGTTCATCGATGGCGCCCCCAGAGGCACGCCGGGAGAGCGCCTTGATGACGTAGCACTTGCCACCTCTGAAAACGGCCTGCTGCTGCACTCGGCGGTGTCCAACGAAAAATTGGGCATGAACTGCCTGTACAACGGCAGCCTGGTAGGCAGCCACGCGAATAATCCGACGCTCAAGGCAATCCTGGAAGAAATGCAGGCGCGCTACGAACAAGCGCCAAACTTCTATCAAAGCAAGCCATCCCTACAAACCGACCCGCAAGCGTTCTATGGTTATGCCCAGGCCCTTAGCCACCTCACCGGGCCGAAGTTGCTCACCGACGTGGTCGACCGTCTGTTGCCTGAGCTCGGCATGATGCGTCAGATCATCAACCTGTATGCGTTCCCCCGCACTAACTCCTGGCAGTTCGTCAGCCTTCCTGAGTTTCAGGCGGTGCAACGGCAACTGCTGCCACTCAACCGCATTGCCAGGATAGGGGGATACAACTCCTGGGCCAGGCCCTGAGCGGCACGTCCAGCTAGGGCCCGACAGGCTTGAGCAAGCAATCGCGGCAATAGAAAAAGGCGACCTCAGGTCGCCTTTTCACGTTATTCGCTGCGATGCAACTTGCTCATCAACTCTGCCTCGGCCCGCGTCAGCCCGCAGGTTTCGGTCAACTCCGACACGCTCGCGCCCATCCCCACCAACTTGGCCGCCTGGCTGAACGTGACACTACTGGGGTCGCGTTGCTCCAGCCGCTCCAGCCGGTCAGGCACACTGGCCACCGACACACGCAGCTCGTGAAGGGCCTCGCCCATGCGCACGGTACCGTTCTGGTAGTCGTCCAGGCGCTTGGCCAGGTCCTTGATGCGCTGGTCACGCAGGGCATCGCCCTCGGCCTGCTGCGCAGCCAGCTCGCGCTGGCGCTTGCTGTAGTTGAGGAAGAACCACAGGCTCAGCGCCCAGACCAGCGCCAGGAAGATGACAGCAACCTCTAGGATCAACTCAGATGTTCTCCAGCTCGGACCACTCTTCCTCGGTCATCATCTTGTCCAGTTCGACGAGGATCAGCAGTTCACCGTTCTTGTTGCACACGCCCTGAATGAATTTGGCCGACTCTTCGTTACCCACATTCGGCGCGGTCTCGATTTCGGACTGGCGCAGGTAAACCACCTCGGCCACGCTGTCGACCAGAATGCCGACCACTTGCTTATCGGCTTCGATGATGACGATACGGGTGTTGTCGGTGACCTCGGTCGGCATCAGGCCAAAACGCTGACGGGTGTCGATCACTGTCACCACGTTGCCGCGCAGGTTGATGATACCCAGCACGTAGCTTGGCGCACCCGGCACCGGGGCAATCTCGGTGTAGCGCAGCACTTCCTGCACCTGCATCACGTTGATGCCGTAGGACTCGTTGTCCAGACGGAAGGTAACCCACTGCAGGATCGGATCTTCGGAACCTTGTGCAGACGACTTTTTCATTCCCCTACCCTCAAAATCCGCTGTTTGGCGGTTGTGTTCTGTGTCATTTCTGTTTGGCGTGCATCTGCTTGACCGCGCCGCTGGCGATCAGCTCGGCCAGTGCGGCGACGTCGAGCAATGCACACATGTGTTCAATCACCGTGCCAGCCAGCCACGGGCGCTGGCCCCGCTGGCTGCGCCACTTGATTTCGGACGGGTCCAGGCGCAGCGAACGGCTGACCTGGTGTACGGCCAGCCCCCATTCGTAGCCCTGCACGGAAATCACATAATTCAGGCCTTGGCGAAAATCGTCGCGGTAGCGGTCGGGCATTACCCAACGCGCCGTGTCCAGCACCTTCAGGTTGCCGGCCTGGCAGGTCAGGATGCCGAGGAACCAGTCCGGCTGGCCGAACAGCGGGGTCAGCTCCTGGCCGGCCAGGTTGTAGATCGAGCCCAGGCACACCAGCGGCACCGCCAGGGTCAGGCCGGCGACATCGAACAACAGGCATTCGAATGGCTCGGCCGCCCACACCGGGCGGCCGTCCACGGTGGCCGGCGGCACCGGCAGGTTCGGCGCCGGGAGGTGCACGTCGACCAGCGGCACTGCGGGTTCCACGGTTTGTTCTTCGACCAGCACCGGGATGGCGGCCTCGGCGATCACCTGCTGCTCGACCACCGTGACCACCGGCGCTTCTATCGGCATGACGCTGGGCAACACCGCCACCTTGGGTTCGGCAAACGGCCGTTGGGCAAGGCTGGCAGGGGCTTGGGCTGGCATCGGCCCGGCGGGCTGACGCGCATCACGTGCCTGCTCCTCGCGCACCGCCTCGGCGAACTCGTCTGGCGCCGCTGGCGGCTCAAACAGCTCTTGGGCTTCGGTGGCCTCCTGCAACAGGCCGTCGAGGTACGACTGCAGGGCCATCTGCGGCCGGGTGCTGGTGTGTCGGGTCTGGGTCATCAGGCCACCTGCACTGCGGTCTTGTAAGTCAGCAGGTGCTTGAGCAGCGCCCGATAGGCAATCAGACCGCGGCTCTTGCTGTCGAACTGCGAGGGCGTGACGCCCTTGCGGCTGGCATCGCGCAGGCGCGTATCGACTGGGATGTAGCCCTGCCACACCTGTTGGCCGTAGGTATCACGCAGCAGCTTGAGTGTGCCCAGGGAGGCCTGGGTACGGCGGTCGAACAGGGTGGGTACGATCTGGTACGGCAGCGCCTGCTTGCGCGAACGGTTGATCATGGCCAAGGTGCCAACCATGCGTTCCAGGCCCTTCACTGCCAGAAATTCGGTCTGCACCGGTATCACCAACTGCTGGCTGGCGGCCAGGGCATTGACCATCAGCACACCCAGCAAGGGGGGGCTGTCGATCACGGCATAGTCGAAATCCTGCCACAGCTGCGCCAGACTCTTGGCGATCACCAGGCCCAGGCCATTTTGCCCGGGTGACTGGCGCTCCAGCACTGCCAAAGCGGTGCTCGACGGCAACAGCGAAATGCGCTCGTCGCTGGTAGGCAGCAACAACTGCCCGGGCAGGCCGTCTGGCACTGCGCCCTTGTGCAGGAACAGGTCGTAGCAGCTGTGCTCCAGCGCATCGGGGTTGTGCCCGAAATAGCTGGTCATCGACCCGTGCGGATCGAGGTCGACGACGACCACGCGCTTGCCAGCCTCAGCCAGCAGGCCAGCCAGGGCGATGGTTGTGGTGGTCTTGCCGACGCCACCTTTTTGATTGGCTACTGCCCAGACTCTCATCAAGCAAACTCTATCTATTGATTTGGCAGGGACACTGTAGAAACAACTATCCAAGAGCCGGCACGACCCCTGTGGGAGCGGGCGAGCCCGCGAACACCGGCGCAGCCGGTGCCGTTCACCGCGTCGCCTGCTTCGCGGGCATGCCCGCTCCCACAGGGGACGGAGTCACTTTCAATACAATGGCGCGACGGGGAATTGACGGATCACTGCCCCGCCACCGTTGCTGACGTTGCCGGTGCACTTTGTGTGCCAGCCCGGCGCAATGCGGCATCCGGCGTTGCATTGGCACTGCCCGAGCCCGTCAGGCTGCGGCGCACTTCGAGGTTACGGGAAATCACCAGCACCACCCGGCGATTACGCGCGCGACCGTCGGCGGTGTCATTGCCCGCCACCGGCTGGTACTCGCCATAACCCACCGATGCCATGCGTGCCGGGTTGACCCCTTCCATGGCCAGCAGGCGCACGATGCTCGCCGCCCGTGCCGACGACAGCTCCCAGTTGGTCGGGTACTGTGCCGTGCGGATCGGCAGGTTGTCGGTGAAGCCTTCGACATGCACCGGGTTGGCGAATGGCTTGAGGATGTTTGCCACCTTCTCGATGATGGCAAACGCCTTGTCGCTGGGCATGGCATCGCCACTGCCGAACAACAGCGATGAATTCAGCTCGATCTCGATCCACAGCTCGTTGCCGCGCACGGTCATCTGGTTGCTGTTGATCAGGTCGCCAAAGGCATCGCGCACGTCATCGCTGATGGTTTTCAACGGGTCGACCTGGGTCGCCGCCAAGCCCGCTTCGGTCTGCTCGCTGTCTTTGACCAGCGGCTCTGCCGGGCGCACGCTCAACGGCTGCTCATCGCCAATAGGGATCGGTTTCATGCTGCGCTCAGGGTCGTTGAACACCCCGAGCAAGGCCTGGGAAATGACCTTGTACTTGCCCTCGTTGATCGAGGAAATCGAGTACATCACCACGAAAAAGGCGAACAGCAAGGTGATGAAGTCAGCGTACGACACCAGCCAGCGTTCGTGGTTTTCGTGTTCCTCGGTATGACGACGGCGACGCATGGGTTACTCCATGAAGCCTTGCAGCTTCAACTCGATCGAGCGCGGGTTTTCACCCTCGGCAATCGACAACAGGCCTTCGAGCAGCATCTCGCGGTAGCGCGACTGGCGCATGACGTTGGCCTTGAGCTTGTTGGCGATCGGCAGCAGGATCAGGTTGGCGCTGGCCACGCCGTAGATGGTGGCGACAAAGGCCACGGCAATGCCGTTGCCCAGCTGCGAAGGGTCAGCGAGGTTGCCCATCACGTGGATCAGGCCCATCACCGCACCGATGATGCCGATGGTCGGCGCGTAGCCGCCCATGCTCTCGAATACCTTGGCAGCCTGGATGTCACGGCTCTCCTGGGTCAGAAAGTCGACTTCAAGGATGCTGCGGATGGCTTCTGGCTCAGCGCCGTCCACCAGCAATTGCAGGCCTTTGCGCGCATACGGGTCGGGCTCTGCATCGGCCACGCCCTCAAGGCCCAGCAGGCCTTCCTTGCGCGCGGTCAGGGTCCAGTTCACCACACGGTCGATACCACCCGCCAAGTCTACCCGCGGCGGGAACAGTATCCAGCGCAAGATCTGCAAGGCGCGCTTGAAGGAAGACAGCGGCGACTGCAACAAGGCTGCCGCCAGGGTGCCACCCAGCACGATCAGCGCCGCCGGGCCATTGACCAGCGCGCCGACATGGCCACCTTCCAGAAAGTTGCCACCGACGATGGCGACAAAGGCGAGAATCAGGCCGATCAGGCTGAGGACGTCCATCAGACGCAGGCCTCCACCAAGTGCTTGCCGATTTCGTCCAGGCTGTAGACCGCATCGGCCAGGTTGGCCTTGACGATGGCCATGGGCATGCCATAGATCACGCAGCTGGCTTCATCCTGGGCCCACACGGTACTGCCGCCCTGCTTGAGCAGGCGTGCACCTTCACGGCCATCGGCGCCCATGCCGGT
The DNA here is from genome assembly GCF_053557975.1 of Pseudomonas sp. XP2. NCBI lineage: Bacteria > Pseudomonadati > Pseudomonadota > Gammaproteobacteria > Pseudomonadales > Pseudomonadaceae > Pseudomonas > Pseudomonas sp. XP2. The sequence continues at coordinate 85,563 of NZ_JBNRIK010000007.1, read as the reverse complement.
GAGCACCACCGACAGCACCTTGTCGCCGTAAGACTTTGCTGCCGAACCAAAGGTGATGTCCACGCACGGCTTGTAGTTCAGGCGCTCGTCACCGGGCAGGATCTTCACGGTGCCACGGCCGTCGATCATCATCTGCTTGCCGCCGGGGGCCAGCAGGGCCAGGCCTGGGCGCAGCACGTCGCCGTCCTCGGCTTCCTTCACGTTGATGCGACACAGCTTGTCCAGGCGTTCGGCAAAGGCCTTGGTGAACGCCGCCGGCATGTGCTGGATCAACACGATCGGCGCCGGGAAGTTGGCAGGCAGCTGGGTCAATACCCGCTGCAGGGCCACGGGGCCGCCCGTGGAGGTGCCAATGGCCACCAGCTTGTAGGGTTTGCGCTTGGGGGCTGGCGAGTGCGACGCCGCCGGGGCAGCTGCACGGGCCGGCGCCGCAGGACGGGCTGGCGCGGGGTTGGCGAAACTGCTGGCGGGCGCAGGGCTGCTGGCCGGCACCGGCGCGGCGGCCGGTGCCGTCCTGGCATAGCTGCCCAGGCGGCGGTTGCTGCGCGAAAGGGTATGCACCTTCTCGCACAGCATTTGCCTGACCTTGTCGGGGTTGCGCGAAATGTCCTCGAAGTTTTTCGGCAGGTAATCCACCGCGCCAGCATCCAGCGCGTCGAGGGTGACGCGAGCGCCTTCGTGGGTCAGCGAGGAAAACATCAACACCGGCGTCGGGCAGCGCTGCATGATATGCCGCACCGCGGTGATGCCGTCCATCATGGGCATCTCGTAGTCCATGGTGATGACATCGGGCTTGAGCGCCAGCGCCTGGTCGATTGCTTCCTTGCCATTGGTCGCGGTACCCACTACCTGGATCGTCGGATCCGCCGAGAGGATTTCCGAGACGCGGCGGCGGAAGAAACCGGAATCATCCACCACCAGGACCTTGACTGCCATAAACACTCCATTAGGCGGCGCAACCCGCCAGGGTGCGCCACCGAAATCAAATACGCCGTGCGGCGTAACGCTTGAGCATGCTCGGGACATCGAGAATCAACGCGATACGACCGTCACCGGTGATGGTGGCCCCGGACATGCCCGGGGTGCCCTGCAACATCTTGCCCAGCGGCTTGATTACCACTTCTTCCTGGCCCACCAGTTGATCGACGACAAAGCCGATGCGCTGCGTGCCAACCGACAGGATCACTACGTGGCCCTCGTGCTGCTCTTCGTGCACCTGGCCCTGTACCAGCCAGCGCTTGAGGTAGAACAGCGGCAGCGCCTTGTCGCGCACGATCACCACTTCCTGGCCGTCGACCACGTTGGTGCGCGACAGGTCGAGGTGGAAGATTTCGTTGACGTTGACCAGCGGGAAGGCAAACGCCTGGTTGCCCAGCATCACCATCAGGGTGGGCATGATCGCCAAGGTCAGCGGCACCTTGATGACGATCTTCGAGCCCTGGCCCTTGGCCGAGTAGATATTGATCGATCCGTTGAGCTGGGAAATCTTGGTTTTCACCACGTCCATGCCCACGCCACGGCCAGACACGTCGGAAATCTCGGTCTTGGTCGAGAAGCCCGGGGCGAAGATCAGGTTGTAGCAGTCCGATTCACTCAGGCGCTCAGCGGCATCCTTGTCCATCAGGCCTTTTTCCACGGCCTTGGCACGCAGGATGTTCGGGTCCATGCCCTTGCCGTCGTCAGAGATCGACAGCAGGATGTGATCACCTTCCTGTTCGGCCGACAGCACCACACGGCCGGTGCGGGCCTTGCCAGAGGCTTCACGCTCATCGGGCATCTCGACACCATGGTCGACGGCGTTACGCACCAGGTGCACCAACGGGTCGGCCAGGGCCTCGACCAGGTTCTTGTCCAGGTCAGTCTCTTCGCCGACCAGCTCCAGGTTGATCTCTTTCTTCAACTGGCGGGCAAGGTCGCGCACCAGACGCGGGAAGCGGCCGAACACTTTCTTGATCGGCTGCATGCGGGTTTTCATCACCGCCGTCTGCAGGTCGGCAGTGACCACGTCGAGGTTGGACACGGCCTTGGACATGGCCTCGTCGCCGCTGTTCAGGCCCAGGCGTACCAGGCGGTTACGCACCAGCACCAGTTCGCCGACCATGTTCATGATTTCGTCCAGGCGCGCGGTGTCAACGCGGACAGTGGTTTCCGCTTCGCTGACGGCATGCTTCTCTGCTGCCGGAGCCGATGCACGAGGGGCCGGCGCAGGCTTGCTGGTGGCCGCGGGTGCGGGGGCAGCAGGGGCTGGCTTGGCGACCGGCTGGCTGTCGGCCTTGGCTTGAGCAGGCGCTTGCACCTTGGCAACAGCCGGGGCCTCGACCGCAGCAACGTCACCACCAAACTTGCCCTTGCCGTGCAACTGGTCCAGCAGGGCCTCGAACTCGTGCTCGCTGATTTCGTCGCTGGCGGCGCTGTTGTCAACCGCGACCGGCGCCGGCGCGCTGGCGGCAGGCAAGGCATCGGCCTGGAATGTGCCCTTGCCATGCAACTGGTCGAGTAACGATTCGAATTCTTCGTCGGTAATTTCGTCGCTTGCCGCGTCTGCAGGCACGGCGACCGGCTGTACCGCGACTTCGACACTGAACTGGCCTTTGCCGTGCAACTGGTCGAGCAGCGACTCGAATTCGGCGTCAGTGATTTCGTCACCTTCGCCACTGCCAGCCTCGCCTTGCATCTGCTCGTCGACCGCGGCTTGCGCCTTGACCGCATCGAGCGAGTCGAGCAACTGCTCAAACTCGCTGTCGGTGATGTCCTGTTCATCGGCAGGGGCCGTGGCCGCAACCGGCGCCTCGGCTGACGGTGCCGCTGCAACAGGCGCTTGGGCAACCTCGGCGCCACCGGGTTCGGCCAGCCGCGACAGGGCCGCCAGCAGCTCGGGCGTGGCCGGGGTAACCTCGGCACGCTCGCGCACCTGCCCGAACATGCTGTTGACCGTGTCGAGTGCCTCAAGCACCACATCCATCAGTTCCGCATCGACCCGGCGCTCACCTTTGCGCAGGATGTCGAACACGTTCTCGGCGATATGGCAGCACTCCACCAGCTCGTTCAGCTGAAGGAAGCCGGCGCCCCCTTTTACAGTGTGGAAACCGCGAAAGATCGCATTGAGCAAGTCGGCATCGTCGGGTCGGCTTTCCAGCTCGACCAGTTGCTCGGACAGTTGCTCAAGAATTTCGCCGGCTTCTACCAGGAAATCCTGGAGGATTTCTTCATCGGCGCCGAAGCTCATCAAACGTGCTCCTTAAAAACCCAGGCTGGACAGCAAATCATCGACATCGTCCTGACCGGACACAACGTCTTCACGCTTATCGGCATGAATCTGCGGACCTTCACCCCGAGTCGGATGTTTTTCTAGATCTTTTTCTGCGCGCAGTTGATCGTGGTCATGCTGGATACCGGCAAAGCGGTCGACCTGGCTGGCCATCAGCACCAGTTTGAGCAGGTTGCTTTCCACCTCGGTCACCAGCGTGGTGACGCGTTTGATCACCTGCCCGGTCAGGTCCTGATAGTCCTGAGCCAGCAGAATGTCGTTGAGGTGGCCGGCAACCTTGCGGTTACCTTCAGCGCTGTGCGTGAGGAAACTGTCGACGCGTTTGACCAGGTCACGGAACTCCGGCGCTGCCACTTCGCGGCGCATGAAGCGCTGCCAGTCGGTACTCAGGGCCTTCGCTTCGCTGGCCAGGTCGTTGAGCACCGGGGTGCTTTCCTCGACCAGGTCCATGGTGCGGTTGGCCGCACCCTCGGTCAGCTTGACCACGTACGACAGGCGCTCGGTAGCGTCGGTTATCTGCGACACCTCCTCGGCCTGTGGCATGGTCGGGTCGATCTGGAAGCTGACGATAGCGCTGTGCAACTCGCGGGTCAGCTTGCCGACCTCCTGGTACAGGCCACGGTCGCGAGTCTGGTTCAGCTCATGAATCAGCTGTACCGCCTCGCCGAAACGGCCCCGCTCCAGGCTTTCGACCAACTCCTGGGCATGTTTCTTCAGGGTCGATTCGAACTCCCCCAAAGACGTTTGTGATGAATCCATGGCGCGCCCCCTGACGTGACTCAGCCGTTGACGCGTTCGAAGATCTTCTCGATCTTTTCTTTGAGCACCTGGGCGGTGAACGGCTTGACCACATAGCCATTGACGCCGGCCTGGGCCGCTTCGATGATCTGGTCGCGCTTGGCCTCGGCAGTCACCATCAGTACCGGCATGGTTTTCAGCTTTTCACTGGCACGCACTTTACGCAGCAGGTCGATACCGGACATGCCGGGCATGTTCCAGTCGGTCACCAGGAAGTCGTAGTGGCCGTTTTCCAGCATCGGCAGCGCCGTGGTGCCATCGTCGGCTTCTTCGGTGTTGGTGAAGCCCAGGTCACGCAACAGGTTCTTGATGATCCGCCGCATCGTCGAAAAGTCGTCAACGATGAGGATTTTCATGTTCTTGTCCAATTAGACCTCCAAGCAGTCTCAAACGCGCCCGGCCGACCGGGCACGCACTCATTCAATTCGGTACAACGTGGAAAACGCACGTGGAAAACGACTGCAACGACCCCGGGCTCAACGTGCCCGCCATTCCCCCAGGCGGCTACGCAGGCGCGCGGCACATTGGCTGTGCAACTGGCTGACCCGCGATTCGCTGACCCCAAGCACCTCGCCGATTTCCTTGAGGTTCAGCTCTTCGTCGTAGTACAGCGCCAATACCAGGCGCTCACGCTCCGGCAGGTTGGCAATGGCCTCGGTCAGGGCAGCCTGGAAGCGTTCGTCCTCAAGGCCACGTGCAGGTTCGACGTGGCCACTGGCGCCATCCTCATGCAGCCCTTCGTGCTCGCCGTCCTGCAACAGGTCGTCAAAGCTGAACAGGCGGCTGCCCAAGGTATCGTTCAAGATCCCGTAGTAATCATCGAGACTCAACTGGAGTTCGGCAGCAACTTCATGATCTTTAGCGTCTCGACCGGTTCTGGCTTCAACGGCACGCATCGCGTCACTGACCATGCGGGTATTGCGGTGCACTGAACGCGGTGCCCAGTCGCCCTTGCGCACCTCGTCCAGCATGGCCCCGCGGATGCGGATGCCGGCATAGGTTTCAAAGCTGGCGCCTTTGCTGGCGTCATACTTGTTGGCCACTTCAAGCAGGCCGATCATGCCGGCCTGGATCAGGTCCTCGACCTGCACGTTGGCCGGCAACCGCGCCAACAGGTGGTAGGCAATGCGCTTCACCAGCGGGGCGTAGCGTTCGATCAGCTCGTACTGGCCGTCTTTCGCTGCCCGGCTGTACATCTTGAAGCCGCTGGCATTCATAGCACGGGTCCCGCGCTGGTGGGCTGCACCAGACGCTCGACAAAGAACTCCAGGTGACCGCGCGGATTGGCCGGCAGCGGCCAACTGTCAACCTTCTGGGCAATCGCCTTGAAGGCCAGCGCGCACTTGGAGCGTGGGAACGCTTCGTAGACGGCGCGCTGCTTCTGCACCGCCTTGCGCACGCACTCGTCGTACGGCACGGCACCCACGTACTGCAGGGCCACATCGAGGAAGCGGTCGGTGACCTTGGTCAGCTTGGCGAACAGGTTGCGCCCTTCCTGCGGGCTCTGCGCCATGTTGGCCAGCACACGGAAACGATTCATCCCGTAGTCGCGGTTGAGCAGTTTGATCAGGGCGTAGGCATCGGTGATCGAGGTGGGCTCGTCACACACTACCAGCAGCACTTCCTGGGCGGCGCGAACGAAGCTGACCACCGACTCACCAATCCCCGCTGCAGTGTCGATCACCAGCACGTCGAGGTTGTCGCCGACTTCACTGAACGCCTGGATAAGACCGGCATGCTGGGCCGGGGCCAGGTGCACCATGCTCTGGGTGCCCGAGGCTGCGGGGACGATGCGCACGCCGCCAGGGCCCTGCAACATCACGTCACGCAGCTCACAGCGCCCTTCGATGACATCGGCCAGGGTACGTTTGGGGGTAAGGCCCAGCAACACGTCGACGTTGGCCAGGCCCAGGTCGGCGTCCAGCAGCATGACCCTGCGGCCAAGCTCGGCCAGCGCCAGGGACAAGTTCACTGAAACGTTAGTCTTGCCGACGCCACCTTTGCCACCGGTCACGGCGATCACCTGTACGGGATGCATGCTACCCATGTCTGTTCTTTACCTTGTCTCGCTGGGACTCAGGCCACACGTGGGGCAATTCTGCGTACCCCTTGGCATAGCTACTTTGCACACGCTTCATGGTCAACCCGCTCGCCGGGGGTTGTGATAGAGATCAGCGAACATGTCGGCCATGGCCTCTTCGCTGGGCTCGTCCTGCTGCTGCACATTGACCGCACGGGAGACCAGCTGGTGGCCGCGCGGCAGGTGCAGGTCGTCAGGAATGCGCGGGCCATCGGTCAGGTAGGCCACGGGCAGTTCATGACTGATGGCAAGGCTCAGCACATCGCCAAGGCTTGCCGTTTCATCCAGCTTGGTCAGGATGCAACCGGCCAGACCACAACGTTTGTAGCTGTGGTAGGCGGCGGTCAGCACCTGTTTCTGGCTGGTGGTGGCCAGCACCAGGTAATTCTTCGCGGCAATGCCACGCCCGGCCAAGGTTTCCAGCTGCATGCGCAGTGCCGGGTCGCTGGCCTGCAGGCCGGCGGTATCAATCAGCACAACGCGCTTGCGCAACAGCGGTTCCAGCGCCGCGGCCAGGGACTGGCCCGGGTCGACGTAGGTCACTGGCACGTTGAGGATGCGGCCCAGGGTCTTGAGCTGCTCCTGCGCGCCGATACGAAAGCTGTCCATGCTCACCAGCGCCAGGTTCTGCGCGCCGTACTTGAGCACGTAGCGGGCAGCCAGCTTGGCCAGGGTAGTGGTCTTGCCCATGCCGGCAGGGCCGACCATGGCAATCACCCCGCCCTCTTCGATCGGCTCGATTTCCGGCATTTCGATCATCCGCGCCAGGTGCGCCAGCAGCATGCGCCAAGCCTGGCGAGGCTCTTCGATCTCGGTGGTGAGGTCCAGCAGCTCACGGGCGATCGGCCCGGACAGGCCGATACGCTGCAGACGGCGCCAGAGATTGGCCTGCTGTGGCTTGCTGCCTTGCAGCTGGTTCCAGGCCAGCGAACCGAGCTGCACTTCCAGCAACTCGCGCAGGCCCGACAGCTCGGAGCGCATCGCATCGAACAGGCGCGGGTCGACCGGCGCGGCAGCCGGGGCAGCGGCGGGCTCAGGGGCATCGACGTGCGGCTCGATCAACGGCTCGGCGGCCGTCAGCGACTGCCCGGCAAACAATTGGCGGTTGTTGTCGCTGCTGTCCTGGCGGTGGTCCAGCTCGGCCTGGGCGGTAGCGATGCGCGTGTGGGTCTTGCGCAGCTCTTGTTCCAGCTCGGCGTTAGGCACGCGCGGGGCCAGGGCGGACAGCTTGTAGTCCAGCGCGGCCGTCAGTTCGACACCACCGGCAATGCGGCGGTTGCCAATGATCGCGGCATCGGCGCCCAGCTCGTCACGGACCAGTTTCATGGCCTGACGCATATCGGCGGCGAAAAATCGCTTAACTTGCATTATCCACTACCTCAGCCGTTAGGGCCCACGGTGGCAACGATGGTGACTTGCTTGTTGTCCGGTATTTCCTGATACGCCAGCACATGCAAATTCGGTACAGCCAGGCGACCGAAACGCGACAGCATGGCGCGGATCGGGCCGGCGACCAGCAGGATGGCCGGCTGGCCCTGCATTTCCTGACGCTGGGCCGCTTCGATCAGCGAACGTTGCAGCTTCTCGGCCATGCTCGGCTCCAGAAGAACACCATCTTCCTGACCCTGCCCGGCCCTTTGCAGACTATTGAGCAAAATCTGTTCCAACCTTGGCTCCAGGGTAATCACTGGCAGCTCCGACTCAACGCCGACAATGCTTTGCACGATGGCGCGACACAATCCGACGCGCACCACCGCCACCAGCGCGGCGGTATCTTGACTCTTGCCGGCGTTGTTCGCGATGGCTTCGGCAATACTGCGAATATCGCGCACCGGCACCTGTTCCGACAACAGCGCTTGCAGCACCTTGAGCAGGCCCGACAAGGAAATGACACCGGGCACCAGCTCTTCTGCAAGTTTAGGCGATGCCTTGGACAGTACCTGCAGCAGTTGCTGAACCTCTTCGTGGCCGATCAGCTCGTGACAGTGCTTCTGCAAGATCTGGTTGAGGTGGGTGGCCACCACGGTGCTTGCGTCGACCACGGTGTAGCCCAGCGACTGCGCCTGTGAACGCTGGCCGACATCGATCCACACCGCCTCCAGGCCAAACGCCGGGTCGCGTGCGGCAATGCCGTTGAGGGTGCCGAACACTTGCCCAGGGTTGATCGCCAGCTCCCGGTCCGGGTAAATCTCCGCTTCGGCCAGGATTACCCCCATCAGGGTCAGGCGATAGGCGCTGGGCTGCAGGTCGAGGTTGTCGCGAATATGCACGGTGGGCATGAGGAAACCCAGGTCCTGGGACAGCTTCTTGCGCACACCCTTGATCCGCGCCAGCAACTGGCCGCCCTGGTTGCGGTCGACCAGCGGGATCAGCCGGTAGCCGACTTCCAGGCCGATCATGTCGATGGGCGTCACGTCGTCCCAGCCCAGTTCCTTGGTATCAAGCGCGCGCTGCGGCGAGGGCAGCAGGTCTTGCTGCCGCTGCGCCTCCTGCTGCGCGTCCAGCTTGGCCTTGTGCTGCTTCTTCCACACCAGGTAGGCACCGCCACAGGCCAGCAGGCCAAGGCCGAGGAAGGCCACGTGGGGCATGCCAGGCACCAGCCCCATGACGATCATCAGCGCGCCGGACACCGCCAGCGCCTTGGGCGAATCGAACATCTGCCGGTTGATCAGCTTGCCCATGTCTTCGGAGCCCGAGGCACGGGTAACCATGATTGCGGCGGCAGTGGACAGCAGCAGGGATGGCAATTGCGCCACCAAACCGTCACCGATGGTCAGCAAGGCGTACACCTTGCCGGCATCACCGAAACTCATGCCGTGCTGCAGCATGCCGATCAGCATGCCGCCAATCAGGTTGATGAACAGGATAAGCAGGCCGGCAATGGCGTCACCGCGCACGAACTTGCTGGCACCGTCCATCGAGCCGTAGAACTCCGCCTCCTGCGCCACCTCGGCACGGCGGTGCTTGGCCTGGGCCTGGTCGATCAGGCCGGCGTTGAGGTCGGCGTCAATGGCCATCTGCTTGCCGGGCATGGCGTCGAGGGTGAAACGCGCGCTCACCTCCGAAATACGCCCGGCACCCTTGGTCACCACCACGAAGTTGATGATCATGAGGATGGCAAACACCACGGCACCGACCACGTAGTTGCCGCCGATCACCACCTCACCGAAGGCCTGGATTACCTTACCGGCAGCACCGTGGCCCTCCTGGCCGTGCAGCATGACCACACGGGTGGACGCCACGTTCAGGGCCAGGCGCAACAGCGTGGCCACCAGCAGGATGGTGGGGAAGGCGGCAAAGTCCAGTGGACGCAGGGCGTACACGCAGACCAGCAGCACCACGATCGACAGGGCGATGTTGAAGGTGAAGAACACGTCGAGCAGGAACGGCGGTATCGGCAACATCATCATTGCCAACATCACCAGCAGCAGCAACGGCACACCCAGATTGCCCCGGCCGAGGCCGGCCAGGTTGTTGCGGGCGTTGCTGATTAACTGAGTGCGATCCACCGCGAGTCCTCTTGATGCAAAACTTTGACGCCCAGGGGGCGCCTGGGCGTGGCTTTGCAAGAAGCCTTCCAACTTTGCTCGGTGGGAGATTTATGTTTCCTGTGCTGGCCTCATCGCGGGCATGCCCGCGAAAGGGCCAGAAGCCCTGACACAAGGTCAACTGTCGCGGCGCAGGTCCGGCGGGATCGGCAGGTCTTCTTTCAACGGCTCTGGCCGCTTGCCCCTGCCAGCGCGGTACTGGCGGATCTGGAACACATAGGCCAGTACCTGCGCCACGGCCAGGTACAAGCCGGCAGGGATTTCCTGCTCAGGCTCGGTGGAGTAGTAGATCGCCCGCGCCAGCGCCGGCGATTCGAGGATCTGGATCTTGTGCTCCACACCAATCTCACGAATCTTCAGGGCCATGAAGTCGGTGCCCTTGGCCAGCAGCAAGGGTGCTGCCCCGCCCTTCTCCGGGTCGTACTGCAGGGCCACCGCATAGTGCGTCGGGTTGGTGATGATCACATCGGCCTGCGGCACCGCCGCCATCATGCGCCGCTGCGACATCTCGCGCTGCAGTTGGCGAATACGTTGCTTGACCTCGGGCTTGCCCTCGCTGTCCTTGTACTCGTCGCGCACTTCCTGCTTGGTCATCTTCATTTTCTTGTGCGTCTGGTACAGCTGGATGGGCACGTCCGCCGCCGCAATCAGCAGCAGCCCGGCCGACATCCACAACGCACTCCAGCCCACCACCTGCAGGCTGTGAATGATCGCCTGCTCAAGCGGTTCGTTGGCGATCGACAACAATGCCTGGCGGTCGCTGACCAACACCACCACCGCCACCGCCAGAATCACGAAGAATTTGGCCAGCGCCTTGAGCAGCTCGGTCAAGCCATTCACCGAGAACATCCGCTTGATCCCCGACAGAGGGTTCATGCGGCTGAATTTTGGCTGCAGCAAGCTGCCCGAGAACAGGAAACCGCTAAGGGCAATGGGCGCAACGAAGGAAATCACGAACAGCAGGATAAGCACCGGCTGCACCGCCCATATCGCCATCTTGCCCGAGGCCAGCAGGAAGGCGCCCATTGCCCGCTCGTCGACAATGATGTCGCGCGTGAGGCTGAAGTTCATGCGCATGATGCTCAGCAACGTCTCGGCCATGTGACCGCCGAACGCCAGCAGGCCTCCAGCGCCAGCCAAGGTCACCGCCACCGTGTTCAGCTCCTTGGAGCGCGCGATCTCGCCTTTCTCGCGGGCATCGCGCTTGCGTTTCTCGGTGGGGTCTTCTGTCTTGTCCTGACCGCTCTCGCTTTCTGCCATGCTCAGCGCGCCCTCGCCAGTTCACGCAGCCATTGCAGCGCTTCGCTGGCCAATGCCTGATAGTGGGACAGCACATCGGCCAGACCCACCCAGAAAATGAGCATGCCCAGGACCAGGGTCAACGGGAGGCCAATGGAGAAGATGTTCAACTGTGGCGCGGCTCGGGTCATCACGCCAAAGGCGATGTTCACCACCAGCAAGGCGGCGACGACCGGCAGGATCAGCAGCAGGCCGGCCGCAAACATCCAACCCACTCGCCCGACCAGTTCCCAGAACTGGTTGACCACCAGCGCATTGCCCACCGGCAAGGTGGTAAAGCTTTCGGTCAGTACTTCGAACACCACCAGGTGGCCGTTCATCAACAGGAACAGCACGCTTACCAGCATGGTCATGAACTGGCTGATCACCGTGACGTTCACGCCGTTGGCGGGGTCGACCATCGAGGCGAAGGCCATACCCATCTGCACCGCGACGATCTGCCCGGCAATCACGAAAGCCTGGAACAGCAACTGCAGGGCCAGGCCGAACAGCGTGCCGACGATGATCTGTTCGCCACACAGCAACAGGCCTCGCAGGCTCAGCGGGTCGAATTCGGGCAGCGGCGGCAGCGCCGGCACGATCACCACGGTAATGGCCACCGCCACGTACAGGCGCACCCGCGCCGGCAGCATGCGAGTGCCAAAGATCGGCATGGTCATCAGCACCGCAGTCACCCTGAACAACGGCAGGATGAAGGTGGCGACCCAGGTGCCGATCTGCGCGTCGGTCAGCTCCAGCATGTCAGCGTCAACCGATGAGCTGCGGGATGTTGGTGTAGAGGGTGGTGATGTACTCCATGAACTTCTGTACCAGCCATGGCCCGGCAACGATCAGCGTAACCAGCATTACCAGCAGGCGCGGCAAAAAGCTCAGGGTCTGTTCGTTGATCTGCGTGGCGGCCTGGAACATCGCCACCACCAGGCCCACCAGCAGGCTCGGCACCACCAGCACAGCGACCATCAGGGTGGTCAGCCACAGGGCGTCACGGAACAGGTCGACGGCTACTTCGGGTGTCATCGGCGGCTCTCCTTGACGGCGTCAGACGCCGCCGAAACTGCTGGCCAGGGTGCCCATGATCAGCGCCCAGCCATCCACCAGCACGAACAACATGATCTTGAACGGCAGCGAGATGATCAGCGGCGACAACATCATCATACCCATGGCCATCAGCACACTGGCCACGACCATGTCGATGATCAGGAACGGGATGAAGATCATGAAGCCGATCTGAAACGCGGTTTTCAGCTCGGAGGTAACGAATGCCGGCACCAGAATCGTCAGCGGGACCTGATCGGGGCCGGCGATGTCGGTGCGCTTGGACAGGCGCATGAACAAGTCCAGGTCGCTTTGCCGGGTTTGCGCCAGCATGAAGTCCTTGAGCGGCACCTGGGCCTTGTCGATGGCCTGCTGGGCAGTCATCTGCTCCTTGAGGTACGGCTGCAGGGCGTCCTGGTTCACCCGGTCGAACACCGGCGCCATGATGAACATGGTCAGAAACAGCGCCATGCCGGTCAGGATCTGGTTGGACGGCGTCTGCTGCAGGCCCAGGGCCTGACGCAGGATCGAGAACACGATGATGATGCGGGTAAAACTGGTCATCAGGATGACGAACGCCGGGATGAAGCTGAGCGCCGTCATGATCAGCAGAATCTGCAGGCTGACCGAATACTCCTGCTGCCCGTCCGCCCCGTTGGACAGGGTAATGGCCGGGATCGACAACGGGTCGGCGGCCAGGGCCAGCGGCGCAGCCAGCAGCAGCGCCAAAGTCAACAACATACGCAGCGGGCCGCTCATCACTTCTTGTCCTTAGGGTCCTTGCCCATCAGCTCCATCAACCGCTGGGCAAATTCCGGCGTTGCCTGACGTGCGCCAGCCGGCACTTCCACGGGTTCGGCCAGCACATGCAGCGCCTCGATGCTACCGGGGGTGTGGCCAATCAGGATCTGCTCCTTGCCCACCTGCACCAGCAGCAGGCGGTCACGCGGGCCGATGGCCCGGCTGCCGACGATCTCGATCACCTGCCCGCCCTTCACCGCCGTGCTCTGCATGCGCCGCAGCACCCAGGCCAGAAAGAAGATCAGGCCCACCACCAGCAGCAGACCGAAGACCATCTGCGCCAACTGACCGCCAAGGCTGCCAGGCGCCGTCGCCGGGGTTGCCGCCGGCGTGGCTGCAGCCAGACAGGCCTGGCTGGCCAGCAGCGCAGCGAACGCCGCAAAGGCGCGCATCGTGCCCTTCACTCAGCGCAGCTTCTTGATACGTTCGCTGGGGCTGATCACGTCGGTCAGGCGAATGCCGAACTTCTCGTTGACCACCACCACTTCGCCATGGGCAATCAGTGTGCCGTTGACCAGCACGTCCAGCGGCTCGCCGGCCAGGCGGTCAAGCTCGATCACCGAGCCCTGGTTGAGCTGCAGCAGGTTGCGGATGTTGATCTCGGTGCTGCCCACTTCCATGGAAATGTTCACCGGAATGTCCAGGATCACATCCAGGTTCGGGCCTTCGAGGCTGACGTTTTCGTTCGGCTTCGGCGAGCTGGCGAACTCTTCCATCGGCATGCGGCCGGGGCCGCCGCTGCTGCCGGTGTCACCGCCCAGCAGCGCATCGATGTCGGCCTGCCCCGCCGAGCCGGTCTCTTCAAGGGCCGCAGCCCACTCATCGGCCAGCGCCTGGTCCTCTGCGGAGGTGATCTCGTTTTCGTTAGCCATGGTTTCCTCTACAGGCATTCAATTCGTTATGAGCGACCGGCACGCCGTCAGCGGCGTTCGATCGGGTCGATGATCTGCAGGGCCAGGTTGCCCTTGTGCGAACCCAGGCGCGCCTTGAACGACGGCACGCCGTTGGCACGCAGAACCAGGTGCTCGGGCAGCTCCACCGGGATCACGTCGCCAGGCTGCATGTGCAGAATGTCGCGCAGTTTCAGCTGGCGGCGGGCGACCGTGGCGGTCAGGGGCACGGCCACATCCAGCACGTCCTCGCGCAGGGCCTTGACCCAGCGCTCGTCCTGGTCGTCCAGGTCGGACTGGAAACCGGCATCGAGCATTTCCCGCACCGGCTCGATCATCGAGTACGGCATGGTCACGTGCAGGTCGCCACCACCGCCGTCCAGCTCGATGTGGAAGGTGGACACCACCACAGCCTCGCTGGGCCCGACAATGTTGGCCATGGCCGGGTTGACTTCGGAGTTCATGTACTCGAAGGTGACCGGCATGATCGCCTGCCAGGCTTCCTTGAGGTCGACGAAGCACTGGTCCAGCACCATGCGCACCACGCGCAGTTCGGTAGGGGTGAATTCGCGGCCTTCGATCTTGGCGTGGCGGCCATCGCCACCGAAGAAGTTGTCTACCAGCTTGAACACCAGCTTGGCATCGAGGATGAACAGCGACGTGCCGCGCAGCGGCTTGATCTTCACCAGGTTGAGGCTGGTCGGCACGTACAGCGAGTGCACGTATTCGCCGAACTTCATCACCTGCACGCCACCCACGGCCACGTCGGCAGAACGGCGCAGCAGGTTGAACATGCTGATACGGGTGTAACGGGCGAAGCGCTCGTTGATCATTTCAAGGGTCGGCATGCGACCCCGTACGATACGGTCCTGGCTGGTCAGGTCGTAGCTTTTGATACTGCCAGGCTCGGATGCGCTTTCGGTCTGCACCAGCCCGTCGTCGACGCCGTGCAACAGGGCATCGATTTCATCCTGGGACAGCAGGTCCTGTACGGCCATTGCGGACTCCTACTGCAATACGAAATTGGTGAACAGCAACTGGTCGATGACCGGCTTGCCGACTTCCTTCTGCGCCACTTCCTGGACCACTGCGGTAGCCTTCTGGCGCAACATCTCCTGCCCGACCGGGCTGCTGGCCAGGGTGTCGAAACCCTGCCCGGAGAACATCATCACCAGGTTGTTGCGGATCACCGGCATGTGCACCTTCAGGGCATCCAGGTCAGCCTGGTTACGCGCCTGCATCGTGATGCTCAGTTGCATGTAGCGCTGGCGGCCGTTCTGGTTGAAATTCACCACGAATGCCGGGGTCAGCGCCTCGTAGATCGCCGCAGGCTTGACGTTACCGGCGGCAGGCTCGGCGGCCGGGGCCGACTCGCTCTTGTGCATGATGAACCAGGTAGCGCCCACCGAAAGGCCGATCGCCAGCAACAGGCCTACGACCGCCAGCAGGATCAGCTTGAGTTTGCCTTTAGTGGCGGGGTCTTTGACTGCTTCGCTCTTCGCCATGCCAATAATCCGTCGTCCATCGGGGGTTCAAAGGTGGATGGCTTGGCTTGAGCAAGTGTTATGCCAGAATTCGGCTTCAGGGATTTTACGGCGGTGAGATCGAGCGCCGCCCGCGCGGCGCATCGCGAGCTGCGCTCGCTCCTACGTTTGTTGCGGGCCAATTAATCCTGTGGCATTTGCGCGCGTACGCTTGGGCGCATGGCACGTTATCACGTCCTGAAAACCAAGCGGTCGCGCGCGCCCGGCCCAGGCAATACTGGCCCGAAACAAACGTAGGAGCGAGCGCAGCTCGCGATGCGCCGCGCGGGCGGCGCTCGATCTAAGTAGGCGCCAAAAACCCCCAGCCATGCATCACGCGTAGTAATCAACCGCACTGTCGCCGATAACCACTTGCTGTTCCACAGGTCGGGCGCTTTCGACTGGCTCGGCCCCACCCTGCTCCGCCTGCCGTGCCGCCACCCCGGACAGGTTGCTGCCCTGCGCCTGCCCCTGCTGCTGTTGCTGCCCGCGCGACTGGTCGGCCACGTTGACATCTGGCTGCGCCAGCCCCTGCTGGGCGAACAGTTCGCGCAAGCGGTGCACCTGGCTGTCGAGTGCATCACGCACACCGGCGTGGCCGCTGATGAAGGTGACTTGGGTCGATTGGTCCGTCGCAACATTGACGCGAATATCCAAACGGCCCAGCTCGGCCGGCTCCAGCTGGATATCCGCCGACTTGAGGTTCTGGCTGGACAAGTACATGACCCGGTTGACCAAGCCCTCGGCCCAGGCGCCCTGGTTCATCGGCAATGGCTGGTGCAGCGGGCCGGCATTGGCCGGTACGGCGTTGGCGGTCTTGGCCGTGGCAGCCTGGGTCAGGCTGGCCAGGCGGTTGGCAAAATCATCGATGCGGGTGTCGCTATCGGCGCTCTTGGTGTCTTTCAGGCCATCTTCAAGCAGGGCACCAAAAGCCTTGTCACCCGACTCACCCGCTTCACCCTCGGCATGCTCCACCAGGTTCGCCAAGGTATTGACGGTTGCCTGCCCATCTTCGCCCTGGGCGCGGGACGGGTCCAGGGCATGCGCCGAGGTAGCGCCTTTGGCCTGGGCGCTGTGCTCCAGCGCCAGGCGCAAGGTTGGCAGGTTGGCCAACGGGTCGGCATCGGGGTCGAAGGCTTCTTCGGCAGATGGCGCTTCGGGCAGTGCCGCAGCCTGCGCCGTGGCCGCCTGCAGCACCGGCGCGACAGCCTCGGCCTGCGCCTGGATCAGCTGGGCGCCAGGCTGGGCGTCGGTGACCTGGCCGGCCACCAGGCTGGCATCACGCAGCGCGGTATCGGCCTGGGCAGCGTCATCAGCTGGCAACTTGTTGCCGTCATCGGCAACCGCAGTTTTCTCGGCGGGCTCTTTCTTGCCCCCCGCTGCCGCCTCAGGTTTGTCCTTGGGTTGGGCCGGGGCGACCTTGTCATTTTGCCCAGCGGCCTTGTCACGCCCCTGCCTGGCCATCACCTGGCCAAAGCCGTCACCCTTGTCACCCAACGCCTGCAGCGGTTTATCCGCCTGCGCGGTGGCCGAACGCGAGGTGCTTTTAATGGCGTTGGCTTGCAACAAAGGGTTGGGTGCGACAGGCATTGAGCGGTCTCCGCGCCAGGAACAGTAAAATCATCCAGCCAGAGAAAAGCAAGACTCGCGCCAACTCACGCATCAGCCTGCAGAAATACGCTGCTGCTCATCACGGTAGAAGCGCTGCACCACGCCATATTCCAGATCGATACGGTTGATCAGGTCTTCGATACCATACAGTGGGCGCTGCCGGGCGCGGTCTTCCAGTTGCTGACACAAGCGCGCCAGGGCCACTGCGCCCATGTTGCTGCTGCTGCCCTTGAAACTGTGGGCGGCAGCACCGAGCTCTTCGGCGCTTTTGGCCGCGTGCAACTGGCTCAAGCGCCGCTCGGAATCGTCGAGAAAGGTCTTCACCAACTGCAGGAAGCCATCTTCCATGACTTCACGCAGGTCACTGAGGACCTTGTGGTCAATATGCATGTCAGTCACTTGCTCACTCCTTGATCAAGCCAGATTATGCCCGAGCCAACCTGTGGCTCACCATATGAACTCCACATGCGCGCGACGCCCGTCCTCACTCCAGCGGGCGTTGCTGGCCAGCCGCTGGACCAGGTTCAGGCCACGCCCGCTCAGGCCGTGCGCCAGCGAAGGCCGCGACAGCACACGCTGCACGTCGAACCCGGCGCCGCTGTCGAGCACCTCAACTATCAGACGCCCGCCACCGGCGTGCGGTTCAACCGTAAAGTCGATGCGCACGAACCCGTCGGTCAACGCGCCCAGACGCCGGGCGCGCTCCTGGTAATAGTCGGCAAACCCCTGCCCATCGCGCTTGAGCCGCGAATCCAGGCCCAGCACCCCATGCTCCAACGCATTGGAATACAGTTCGCTGAGCACTGCGTGCAGGCTGCCGGTGCGTGCGCGCAGGCCGTGAATTTCCTGCAACAACTGCACCAGGTACGGCACCGGATTGAAGCGCTTGAGGCTTTCGCCCCGCACCTCGAACCCCAGCGACCAGTCCAGCGGGCTGGAGCGGCCGCTATCAGAGTAGATGATCGGCGCCGGCACCCGCTCCTCAGCGCTGAACATGCGAATGTCGCACAGGCTGATATCGTCCCGCGGGCGCCCGCCAAAGCGCTTCAATGCCTGCATCACCTCATCGAACAGCCGCTCCGGGTCGCGATTGTCGGCCAGCACCGTACGCAGGCGCCGCACGCCGAATAACCGCTCCTGGTCATCGGCGGTATCCAGCACGCCGTCCGACAATAATAACAGCCGCTCACCCGGCGCCAATGGCAACACTTCGGTGCTGTCATCGAAACGCTCCGCAGCCAGGATGCCCAGTGGGAGGTGCCGCGACCTCAGCGATGATAGCACCTGGCCATCAATCGACAAGTGATAACCATCGGGCATGCCCCCATTCCACACCTCTACTGCGCCACGCTGCAAGCTGAGGTCGAGCAGCAGCGCACAGCAGAACATGTCCACTGGCAGGATGCGTTTGAGCTTGGCGTTCATCTCGCGCAGGATCTGCGCCATGCCGTAGCCCTTGGCAGTCATGCCGTAGAACACCTCTGCCAGTGGCATGGCCCCCACCGCCGCCGGCAGGCCGTGGCCGGTGAAATCGCCGAGCAGCACGCGCATGTCACCGGCCGGCGTGAACGCGGCCAGCATCAGGTCGCCATTGAACAGCGCATAGGGCGATTGCAGGTAGCGGATGTTGGGGGCAGACAGGCATCCGGAGTGAGCCACCTTGTCGAACACCGCCTTGGCCACCCGCTGCTCGTTGAGCAGGTGGTGGTGGTGCCGGGAGATCTGGTCGCGCTGCTCCAGCACGGTAGCCTGCAGCCGGCGCAGGCGGTCCATGGCGCGAATCTTGGCGCCGAGGATCACCGCACTATAAGGCTTGGCCATGAAATCATCGCCCCCGGCCTCCAGGCAACGCACCAGGCCCTCTTCTTCATTCAGCGACGTCAGGAAAATGATCGGCACCAGCGCCTCGCCGGCCAGGGCCTTGATCTGCCGCGCCGCCTCAAAGCCATCCATCACCGGCATCAGTGCATCCAGCAGCACCAGCTGCGGGCGCCGCTCGACGAACAGCGCCACCGCCTGCTCGCCATTTTCTGCGGTGACCACCTGATGGCCCTGGCGCCGCACAATCTGCGCCAACAGCAGTCGGTCGGCGGCTCCGTCTTCGGCGACCAGCACTGTCAACGCCTGTTCGGCGGGCATGTCGACGCTCAACTGATGTCGAAGAGTTTTTCGAAATTGGAGATCGCAAGGATCTTGCGCACATCAGAGCTGGCATGCACCACGCGCACGTCCGACTCATCGCCGCCCGCGTGGTCCCTGAGCAACAGCAGCATGCCGAGCGCGGAACTGTCGAGGTAGGTGGTGTCTTTCAGGTCAACGATCACCGAATCGGGCCGGTACGGCTGGCGTTCGTAGGCGTCACGAAATTCCTGATGCTTGCCGAAATCGAAGCGCCCCTTGATCTTGATTGTCAGCTTTTTCCCTTCCTGCGAAAAATCAGTCTCGACTGCCATGCTAGCGATTCCTTCGATGATGGCGAATGCAACTCCAGTAAGGTTTAGCAGGCGATGGCATGGGTCGCAAGAACGCGCCCCCTGTA
>NZ_JBNRIK010000007.1:57278-66077 GCF_053557975.1 Pseudomonas sp. XP2 | reverse complement strand
CCCCCCCCCCCCCCCCCCCCCCCCCCCCCCCCCCCCCGCTCCTACAAGGCACAGCGCAAGGCTTTGGCTAAAGGATTTGGCGGGGCAAGCGCTGCGACAACTCATCCAGCAACCGCTGCTCACGCTTGTCTTCGGCGCGCCGGGCTTCGTCCATGTAGCGCTGCACCAGCTTGCGCAACCCCTCTACCCGGGCATAGGCCTGCTGCCAAATGCCACGGGCATTGTTGAGGTTGTTCTGGTGCCAGACCAGGCTCTGACGCTGCTGGGTCATGGCCGTTTCCAGCTGCCCCAGAAAACGCTGGTAGTTGACCAGCCAGCTGCCATTTACCCCCTGCCCGCCACGGTTGATCCACTGCAGCTGGTAATCCTCACGAAAACGCTCCAGTTCGGCCAGCTTGGCCTGAGCCGTGGCCACTTGCTGCTGGAAATGCCCCAGGCGCTGGGCGGCCTTGCGCTCGGCCTCTTCGGCCATGCCCACCACCGGCGTCAGGCGCGCCGCGCGCCCAGGCAGGGCCATGCCCTATCAGCCTGCCGGGGGCGTGAAGATCGCCCCCAACTGTTCGCGGCTCTGCGCCATGCCCACATTCTCCTGCAGGCCTTGGCGCAGAAAATCCACAAGCCTGGATTGCAAGGCAATGGCCAGGTCGGTTTCCGGGTCGCCGCCGGCCACGTAGGCGCCCACGCTGATCAGGTCGCGGCTTTGCGACAGGCGCGACCACAGTTGCTTGAACTTTTGCGCCTGGCGCAAGTGGTCGGCGTCGACCACCTGGGGCATCACCCGGCTGATCGAGGCTTCGATGTCGATCGCTGGGTAATGGCCCTCTTCGGCCAACCGGCGCGACAGCACGAAGTGGCCGTCGAGTACACCGCGCGCCGAGTCGGCGATGGGGTCTTGCTGGTCATCACCTTCGGACAATACGGTGTAGAACGCGGTAATCGAGCCACCGCCCGGCTCGCCATTGCCCGCCCGCTCCACCAGCTTGGGCAGCTTGGCAAATACCGACGGCGGGTAACCACGGGTGGCCGGCGGCTCACCGATGGCCAGGGCAATTTCCCGCTGGGCCTGGGCGAAACGGGTGAGCGAGTCCATCAACAACAGCACGTTCTTGCCTTTGTCACGGAAGTACTCGGCAATGCGCGTGCAATACATGGCAGCACGCAGGCGCATCAGCGGCGCATCATCGGCAGGTGAAGCCACCACCACCGAGCGCTTGAGGCCCTCCTCACCCAGGATGTGCTCGATGAATTCCTTCACCTCGCGGCCCCGTTCGCCGATCAGGCCAACCACGATGATTTCGGCTTCGGTAAAGCGGGTCATCATGCCCAGCAACACCGACTTACCCACGCCGGTACCGGCGAACAGGCCCAGGCGCTGGCCGCGACCAACGGTCAGCAGGCCATTGATACTGCGGATGCCCACGTCCAGCGGCTTGCTGATAGGGTCACGGTTGAGCGGGTTGATCACCGGCCCATCCATCGGCACCCAGTCCTCAGCCTTCATCCCGCCCTTGCCATCCAGCGCGCGGCCGGCGCCATCCAGCACCCGACCGAGCATGCTCATGCCCATGGGCAATCGGCCGCCGTCGTCCAGCGGCACCACCCGGGCGCCGGGGGCGATACCGACAATGCTGCCGACCGGCATGAGGAACACCTTGGGCCCGGCAAACCCCATGACTTCGGCTTCCACCTGGACCGGGTGGTAGCTGTCGTCGTTGATTACCAGGCAGCGGCTACCCACGGCGGCGCGCAGGCCTTCGGCCTCCAGGGTGAGCCCGACCATGCGCAGCAGGCGGCCTTCGACGATGGGTTGGGTCGGCAGCGCGATGGCCTCGGCATAACTGCCCAGGCGCTTGCCGAAGCTGGTGCGCTTAAGGTGCATCAGGGCTTTCCACCGAACGCTCGACGGGGGCGTCCAGGTCTACCGACATGTCTGGCGCCGCCGGGTGCAGAGAATGATCGTGCAACTGGTCGAACAGCTGCGCCACGGTTTTCTCGATGCGCGTTTCCATGGTTGCATCAATGCGGCTATGGGCAGTCTCGATACGGCAGCCCCCCGGTAGCAGTGCGCTGTCTTCCAGCAACCGCCAGTTTTCCTCATGGCGTTCGCGCAGGGCCTTGACCAGCTCGAAGTCCTGCGGGTTGAGGTGAATGCGGATATTGTCCGCCCCCATGGGCAGCAGCTTCAGTGCTTCGCGCAGCACCTGGGTGATCTGGCTGGAGTCGTTGCGCAATTCGCGGCCAATCACCTGGCGGGTCATGTGCGCCACCAGGTGAACGAGGGTTTTCTCGATCTGCGTGTCTTGCTCGGCGATCGGGTCCATCAGGTGGGTCATCAGTTGCTCGAGGCTGTCGAGCTTGGCCTTCAGGGCCGCTTCGGCCTCTTGGCGGACCTTGAGCTGGGTGCTGTGAAAGCCCTCTCGCTCGCCGGTGGCGAAACCTTCGTTGTAGGCTTCCTGGCGGATCGCCTCGAGCTCTTCCAGGGTGAGTGGCTGGACTTCTTCCAGCGGCACTTCCTCGATTTCTTCCTCGACCGCCTCGGGTTCCGGCTCAGGCTCGGGTACGGGCTCTGGCTCCGGGTCGAAGCTGGGCAGCGTCCACACGTCCACACCCTCGAGGTCGCGGGCGCGGATCAGGTCGCTGGGGTGATGTTCTTTGCTGGACATGTTTTCAGGTACTCACAACCCTGTTCAAAGGGATACAGGTCTGGCCCCTGTGGGAGCGGGCTTTTCCCGCGAAGCAGGCGCCGCGGTGCATGGCACCGGCGTTGCCGGTGTTCGCGGGGCAAGCCCGCTCCTACACAGAACCCTCAAGGCCCGCCGCTAGTGACTCAGATCATTTCCTCGGCACCCTTGCCGCCGAGCACGATCTCGCCGGCCTCGGCCATGCGGCGGGCGATGGTGAGGATTTCCTTCTGCGCCGTTTCCACGTCGCTGACCCGCACCGGCCCTTTGGCCTCCAGGTCGTCGCGCAGCAGTTCCGAGGCACGTTTGGACATGTTCTTGAAAATCTTGTCCTTGACCCGCTCGTCGGCGCCCTTGAGCGACACCACCAACACGTCGGACGACACTTCGCGCAGCAGCGCCTGGATACCCCGGTCGTCGACGTCGGCCAGGTTGTTGAAGACGAACATCAGGTCTTCGATCTGCTCCGACAGGTCGCTGTCGACTTCGCGGATCGCATCCATCAGTGCACCTTCCACGGAGCTGTCGAGGAAGTTCATGATGTCGGCAGCGCGCTTGATACCGCCCAAGGTGGTGCGCGCGGCGTTGGAGTTGCCCGAGAACTGCTTCTCCAGAATCTGGTTCAGCTCTTTGAGCGCCGCCGGCTGCACGGTGTTCAGCGACGACACGCGCAGGACGATGTCCAGGCGCACCTTGTGGTCGAAGTTGCTCAGTACTTCACCCGCCTGGTCAGGGTCGAGGTAAGCGACCACGATGGCCTGGATCTGCGGGTGCTCGTAGCGGATCACGTCGGCGACGGCGCGCGGCTCCATCCACTTCAGGCTGTCCAGGCCGCTGGTGTTGCCACCCAGCAGGATGCGGTCGACCAGGCCGTTGGCCTTGTCCTCGCCCAGCGCCTGGTTGAGCATCTTGCGGATATAGGCATCGGACCCCACGCCCAGGCTGGTCTGGTCGCCGACAATGTCGACGAACTCGCTCATCACCTGCTCCACCTGGTCACGGTGCACATTACCCATCTGCGCCATGGCCACACCCACCCGCTGCACTTCCTTGGGGCCCATGTGCCGCAGTACCTGGGCCGCATCGGTCTCGCCCAGCGAGAGCAACAGGATTGCCGCTTTGTCGACGCGGCTCAGCTTGGCGGTAACGGCTCGGTTATCACTCATCGGCGTTGATCCAGTCTTTGACGACCTGGGCTACACGGCCCGGGTCTTCGGCCACCAGGCCTTTGATTGCGTTGAGCTGTGCCTCGTAACCCTCGCTCGGGCTAGGCAGCAGAATGCTTGTCGGGCCACCCAGGCTGACGCGGTCGTTGGCCAGTTCGCCATCCAACCCCACCATGCCGCCCAGCTCCATGTCGCTATCGGAAGCCGCCTGCTTGCCGCCCCCTGTGATGTTGTTAAGCACCGGCCGCAGCACGCCGAACACCAGCACCAGAATGAACACCACGCCCAGCACTTGCTTGACGATGTCCCAGAACCACGGCTGCTGGTAGAAGGCGATATCGGCGATTTCTTCGCCACGGTCGGCGGCAAATGGCACGTTGATCACCGTCACGCTGTCACCACGGCTGGCGTCGAAGCCGACCGCGTCCTGCACCAGGCGAGTGAAGCGCGCCAGGTCTTCGGCAGCCCACGGCGCACGGCTGGTGTTGCCGGTGGCCGGGTCGATCTTGACCTGGTCGTCCACGACCACCGCCACCGACAGGCGGGTCATGCGCCCCTGCTGCTGACGGGTGTGGCTGATGGAGCGGTCCAGCTCGAAGTTCTTGGTGCTTTGCTGGCGTTTGTCCGACGGGTACGGCGCGAGCATCGGCTGACCGGTGGCCGGGTCCATGACCTGCTGGCCGTTGGCATCCACCAGCGGCTGGCCAGGCTGAATGGCGGCGGCCGGGGTAGCGGCGCCACCGGTGGTTTGCGGTGCCGAAGCGGCGCCTGGCGGCTGGTTGCTCAGCGCACCAGGCACGCCTTGCGGGCCTTGGCTGCTGGCACGTTGCTCTTCAACCGACTGCTCGCTGCGCAATGCTGGCTGATCGGGGTTGAACTGCTCGGCGGTCGACTCGACGGCACTGAAGTCCAGGTCGGCAGACACTTCGGCCTTGTAGCGGTCATTGCCCAGCACGGGCTGCAGGATGTTGCGCACGCGCTGGGTGAGCATGCTTTCCATGCGGCGGCTGTAGTCGTACTGCTTGCCGGCTTCGGTCAGGGCAGAGTCCTGCAACTGCTCGGACAGCAAGTTACCCTTCTGGTCGACCACGGTGACCTGGGATTTATCCAGCTCCGGCACACTGGTCGCCACCAGGTTGACGATGGCCAACACCTGACCGGCCTCCAGGGCACGGCCCGGGTACAGCTCGACCAGCACCGAGGCGCTGGGCTTTCGATCGTCACGCACGAACACCGAGCTTTTCGGGATGGCCAGGTGCACGCGCGCGGCCTTCACGTTGTTCAGGCTGGAAACGGTACGCGCCAGCTCGCCTTCCAGGCTGCGGCGGTAGCGCGTGGCCTCCATGAACTGGCTGGTGCCCAGGCCTTGCTCCTTGTCGAGCAGTTCGAAGCCAACATTGCCATCGCTGGGCGCTACGCCGGCAGCCGCCAGTTTCAGGCGCGCACGGGAGAGGTCGTCGGCCTTGACCAGCAGAGCACCGGAGTTGGGCTCAACGTTATAAGGGATATCAGCGGCACCCAGGGTGTCCATGACCTGCTTGGTATCCATGCCCGACAGGCTGCCGTACAGCGGACGGTAATCGGGTTGTTGCGACCACAGCACCACGGCAAAGCCGATCGCCACGCTGGCCGCCAGGCCGACCATGAGGCCGACCTGGCGCAGCATGGGCATCTGCGCGATGTTTTCCAGGAACGACATACCTGGCAGCGGGCGCTTGGCCGCTGCCGGGCCCGTCTTGGCGGGGGCGTTGTCGACGACTGCTTCAGCCATGGTTTACGTCCGTCCTCAAACCGGCATCTGCATGATGTCCTGGTACGCCTGGACCAGCTTGTTGCGTACCTGGGTCATGGCCTGCATCGACACGCTGGCCTTTTGCGAAGCGATCATCACGTCAGTCAGGTCGACGCCGCTCTTGCCGATCTCGAAGGCATTGGCCAGTTGGGTCGATGCCTGCTGCGTCTCATGCACCTTGCCGATGGCCTGGCCAAGCATGTCGGCAAAGGTACTCTGCCCCGGTGCCAGCTCGGGGGCTGCGGTGACCTTAGGCAGCGACATGGCATCGGCCTGCATGGCCCGCATGTCCAGCATCAGACGATTGAATTCAACACCTTGGCTCATGACCCTTCTCTCTCCTGCGGCCGCATTTTTTGACACTCATGCGGCGAATAGCCTACGTAAAGCAACAAAGGTGCCAGCCTTGGCAATCACCTTCACGGGTTGGCGCGGCCCTGTGGGAGCGGGCATGCCCGCGAACACCGGCGCAGCCGGTGCCATGCACCGCGTGGCCTCTTCGCGGGCAGGCCCGCTCCCACAGGGTGGTATCCATTCACAGCGGGGCGCAGTGTCAGCCGAACAGGCTGGCCTCGACGTCGAACCCGGCATCGCGCATCTGCGCCAGCTTGTAGCGCAAGGTGCGTGGGCTGATGCCCAGCCGTTCGGCCGCCTCTTTGCGCCGACCGCGCTCGGCGCGCAGGGTGTCGATGATCATCTGGTACTCATGGCGACGCATGTCATCGCCCAGCCCGCTGGCCTCGACTGACACTGCAGGTGATGGCTCTGTGCCAGCTGACAATGGAATGGCGCCTGCCAGACAGAAATCCGCCGCCTCGATCACCCCGCCCTGCTGCAGGATCAGCGCCCGCTGAAGCGCGTTGTCGAGTTCGCGCACGTTGCCCGGCCAGGCATAGGCCTGCAGGCAAGCCCGGGCCTGCGGCGACAGGCGCACCGGGGCGTGTTTCATCTTGGCCGCGTGGCGCGCCAGCAGGCGCTCGGCCAGTTGCAAGATATCGCCCGGGCGCTCACGCAATGGGCACCAGGCCAGGGGGAACACTGACAGGCGGTAGTACAGGTCTTCACGGAAACGCCCGGCGGCCACTTCGCCAGCAAGGTCGCGGTTGGTCGTGGCCAGCACACGGATGTCCAGGCTGATCGGCTTGCGCCCGCCGACCCGCTCCACCTCGCGCTCCTGCAACACGCGCAGCAGCTTGGCCTGCAAGGCCATTGGCATTTCCGAAATTTCGTCGAGCAACAAGGTGCCCCCTTCGGCCTGCTCGAACTTGCCGGCCTGGGCAGCGATAGCACCGGTGAAGGCACCCTTTTCATGGCCAAACAAGGTGGCTTCGAGCATGTTGTCGGGGATGGCCGCGCAGTTGATTGCCACGAAGGGCTGCGCTGCCCGCTGCGATTGCTGGTGGATGTAACGTGCAAGCACTTCCTTGCCGGTGCCGGATTCCCCGGAAATCAGCACAGTCGAATCACTGCGCGCCACGCGCGCGGCCAGCTCCAGCAACTGGCGGCTGGCCGGCTCGCAGGCCACCGGGCCTTCTTCGGCGATCACCCGCCCCGCGGCATGCCGCTCGACCAGGCTGAGCAGCGCCTTGGGCTCGAACGGCTTGACCAGATAGTCGGCAGCCCCCTGGCGCATGGCCTCGACGGCACGCTCGACGGCGGCGTGCGCCGTCATCAACAGCACCGGCAACTGGGGCTGCTGACGGCGCAACTGGCTCAGCAACTGGTGCCCGTCCATACCGGGCATGTTCACATCGCTGACCACCAGGCTGAAAGCATCATCCAGCACCGCCTCCAGCGCTTCCTCAGCACTGCCCACCGCCTGGTAGGCGAAACCGCCGATTTCCAGGGTATCGCCCAGCGCCTGGCGCAATACGCGGTCGTCCTCGACCAGCAGCACCTTGATTGCCATTACACCCCCTCCGCCAATTGCCCGTCGATCAACGGCAGCTCTACCCGCACGCAGGTGCCACGGCCCACTTTCGAGCGCAGATGCAAACGGCCCTGATGGGCACGCACCACGGCCTGGACCACCGCCAGGCCAAGGCCGGTGCCAGTGGCTTTGGTAGTCAGGAACGGCTCACCCAGACGCGCCAACAACCCGGCGTCGATACCACTGCCCGCATCACTTACGCACAGCTGCAAGGTGCGCTCGCGGCGGAACAGGTGCACCTTCAACCGCGCCGGGCTGTTGCTGGCCTGCAGGGCATTCTCGATCAGGTTGAGCAAGGCACCGACCAAGGTATCGCGATTGCACAGCAGCTCACCCAGATGGCTGTCGCACTGCCAGCGCACAGCGTGCCCCTGCACATGGGCCTGGGCCGCCTGCTGCAGGGCCTGGAAAAGGGCTTTTGGGGTAACCCGGTCACCCAGCGGCAACTCGCCACGGGCGAACACCAGCATGTCGCGCACCTGATGCTCCAGCTCGTGCAGGCGCTCCTTCAAGGTACCGGCGAAACGCTGGCGGGTTTCCGCGCTCAACGCTTGCTCGCTATCGGCCAGGTGGCTGGCATAGAGCATGGCTGCCGACAGCGGCGTGCGAATCTGGTGGGCCAGCGAGGCGACCATCCGCCCCAGCGATGACAGGCGCTCGTGGCGGGCCAGTTGGTCTTGCAGGCGACGGGTTTCAGTCAGGTCGTTGAGCAGCACGAGTTGGCCGGGTTCGGCATCCAGCGACCGGGTGGAGATCGACAGGCGGCGGCCATCGCGCAGCGAGATTTCATGGCCGTCGTCCTTGCGCGGCGCAAAGCTGCGGGCGATTACCTGGCGCCACAATTCGCCGATCAGCGGCTCGCCGAGCAGTTCGCAGGCAGCCGGGTTGGCTTCACGTACAAGGCCATGACCATCGATCACGATTACCCCGCCAGGCAGCAGGTCCAGCAGGTTCTGCAGGCGGTTGGCCAGGCGTTCCTTTTCGCTGAGTTCTTCGATGCGCTGCGCACTGACCACCGCCAGCTCGCCTTTCAGCTCACTGACCCGGGCTTCGAGCAGGCTGTAGGACTGGCTGAGTTGGCTGGACACCTGGTTGAACAGGGCGAAGGCGTGCTCGATACCCTGGTGGCTGTCCTGCTCGATCGGGGCATGCCCCTGCTGATTGGGGGCTCGGGTTACGTGGGCGGCCTGGGGCATCGTGCTCTCTCGCGTGGCTGACCGTCATAAAAAC
>NZ_JBNRIK010000007.1:18278-57158 GCF_053557975.1 Pseudomonas sp. XP2 | reverse complement strand
GTACTGTACCTGTGGGAGCGGGCAAGCCCGCGAAGAGGCCGGCCCAAGCCTACGGCGATGTATCAGTCCGGCAGCCAGGCCTTGCGCCAGTTGCTCAGGTTGTCACCTTCGAGCATCCAGCCGCCCAGCACTGCATCGCGCAGCGCATCACCGGCCTTGGCCGTGGCATCCAGATCCGAGATGTGCATGCGAATGGCATCTACCCAGCCTCGGAAACGGTTTTTCACCAGAGTGACCGGCAAATCGCTGTAGCCCTGGTAGCAACGCAGGTCGCTGGCGATTACCGGGAAACCACAGGCGCCGTACTCCAGCAGGCGCAGGTTGCTCTTGCACTCGTTGAACAGGTTCTGTTCGACGGGCGCCAGGGCCAGGTCCAGGTTCATCCTGGCCAGCGTCGCGGGGTATTGCTCAATCGAGACACTCGGGTGGAACTCATGAACATAAGGCCGCAGCTTGTCCGGGCACATGCCGAAGAACACCCATTCCACCTCATTGGCCAATTCCTTGACCACGTCCGCGATCACTTCCAGGTCGCCCGTATGGCTCGCCCCACCTGCCCAGCCGACACGCGGTTTGCGCGACTGCCGGCGCAGGGCCTTGAGGTCTTTCCAGTAGCGCGTATCCAGCGTGTTGTGCACCACCCGGATATCGCCATGCAGGCCTGCGAAGGCCTCGGCCAGCGGCTGGGTAGAGACGACAAAGCGGTCCACATAGGCCAGGCCGCGACGCAGAGAGCGCAGAATGTCCTTGGGCATGTGCGCCCTGTGCACGCTCTTGAGTGGCAGGTTGGGCAGATAGTCGTCCAGCTCGAAGACCTTGAAGGCCCGCGAAAATGCGTGCATCCGGCGCATGTGCTCAATCTGCTCGTCGCCCACCTGGCGCTGCAGGATGATGCTGTCCGGCTGATAGCGCTCAAGCTCCGCTGGCGCCAGATAATTCCACGCCACCACCCCCTCGGCCAGCCCCTCGCGGTTGAGCGTATCCAGCGGCTGAATGACCCGGTAGTTGCCACACCCCCCTCTGTCCGCCGCATGGGCAAGGACAGTCGGCAGCGGTTTCCAGGACGACAACGGTCGCCAGCTCAGACCGGAGGGCGCCAGGCCGAGGCCATTGTTGGAAGACAGCGAGAAATTCGGGTTGTGGAGCGGGTCGCGTGCCAATACAGGCAGCCAGCGGTCATACAACGCATCTTCTTCTGCGGCGGTGGCCGGCGTTACAGCATCCTCACTGAGCAGCAACTGCACACGCGGCGTCCACACGTTCAGGTAGCCGCCACGGTGCAGGCGCAGGCACAGATCAACATCCGTCCAGCGCTGCAACTCGGGCGCCTCGTCGAAACCGCCTGCCTCCAGGAACAGGCTTTTGCTCACCAGCAAGCACTTGCCGCTGACTGCGACATAGTTCTGATCGATTTGCAGGCGCTGCAGATAGCCGGACGCGTCCATCGGCTGACCAGCAAAGGCTTCGCCAACAGGGCCATTCAGGCCAAGCACGTAACCGGCATGGCTGATGGTGGCGTCCCCCGCCACCAGTTTGGCCCCCACTACGCCGACTTCCTGGCGCATGCCGTGGTTGAGCATCTGCTGCAACCAATCGTTATCGAGCACCGCTGCGCCTTCGTCCAGCCACAGCAAGAAATCACCACGGGCCTGCCCGGCAGCCTGGTTGCGCATTTGCACAGGCGCCATGCCTGCCGGGAATCGCATGCAACGAATGGCATCGGTGCCAAGCCGGGCAACGTTGTCGAGCCAGCTGTTTACTGCCGGGCTGGCATTATCACGCGCCAGCAGCAGCACCTCGTAGTTTCGATAGGTTGTCTTCTCCAGAATGGTTTCCATGCAACGCTGCACCCGCTCGGTGCTGTTGCCCTGGAGCAGAATCAGGATGCTGACCGGTGCGTCACCGGGGGCGCCATAGTCGAGATCATAACGACCGGGCAGACGAGACCCGACGCGGGCGTGGGCAAAGCCGCGGGTCTGCAGATGGCGCTGAATGACACCACGCTCGTCCGGGCAGTCGCGCAGCGACGGGGCATCACAGACCAACAACGGCTCGCTGATATGCCCCAACCCCTCGAAACCGGCAGACTCGATAAGGCGCAGAATGTAATCCAGCTCGAATGCCTGGCCGGCCTCCTGGCGGAAGCCCCCCATCTCCAGCCACACCTGACGGTTGAACAGCCAATGGCGTGACAGGCTTGCCGGCAAACTGAGCAGCAGATCAAGGTTGAGATCAGGGCGCAGCGCGGCGCCCATTTCCGCCCCATCGAAACGCAACCCTTCATCGCCATATACGGCACGACAGCCTGGCGCCGCCAACAGATCAAGCGCGGCAATCAGCAAGCCGCTCGCAGTGATCTCACTCCCCGCCTCTACCAACATGAACCAGTCGAACTCACCCGCCTGAACTGCCTGGTTCAGCTGATCGCCCAGACTGGCATCGGTCAAACGCATGAAATGCAGCTTGTCCTGCGCCGAAGTCGCGGGTGCCTCGCCCGGCGTCAGCGCCACAATTTTCAACGAGTGATAAAGGCAGTGATCACTATTCAGGCTTTGCAGAGAGGCCTTTAATGAATCTGCGCGCCCATCAGCGTCCACTACGATAATGCCGATCACAGGGCCGCCCTGGTTCGCGAGCAGACGCTGTTGGATCAGGCGGCTTTGCATGGCATCCGGAACGCGTTCGGCCAGCCAGGTTTGCAGTGTCAACGCCTTGGGCTTGCCACCCAGATGCTCCAGCATTTGCTGGCGCCCACGCTGTACTTCTTCACTGCCAACGTCGCCATGGCGCGCATACAGCTCGCGATAAAGCGCTGGGTAATCTTTCAGTGCCTGCTCGGAGCGTCGTGCAGGTGCATTGTCGTCCCGGCGCATACGGACTTCCACCGTCTTGCTGCGCACATGATGGAAAGCGCTTCGCGCACTCAGGCGCATGAGGAAATCCCAATCCTCCAGCCCTGCCAGCGACTCGTCGAAGTCCCCCACGGCGAGGGCAAGCGCGCGCGGGCAGGCAAAGGTGTTGATCGGGATGTAGTTGTTTACAAGCAAACGCTCTCGCGAGTAGGCCTCGTGTGGATAGCGTTGTTCACGCGACACCTCGGTCCGCTTGCCTGCCGCAATGGTTTCCTGAATGAAGACTGCATCCGTGTACACCACACTGTCGGGGTGGGCATCCAGCGCTTTGGCCAATGTTTCAAGATGGTCAGGCAGGTAGAGGTCGTCGTCGTCCAGATACACGACGTACCGACCCCGGGCCACGTGCAACGCGGTATTACGGGCTGCGGCAGGGCCGCGATTACGGCCTTGGCGGATGTACGTGACAGGGAAATCGTACTCAGCCAGCAGCGACTCGACCGGGTCACCGTTGTCATTGACCAGGATGACGTCAAGGTCCTTGAAGGACTGATGAGCAATGCTGTCCAGCGCATCCTTGAGCAATTGCGGGCGGTTGTAGGTGGTCAGGATAACAGAGAACAACGTCTCCTCTTGCTGCCGCGCCTGTTCTTCCAGGCGCTCGCAAAGCCGGCGCGCCCGGGCCCCCAGCTCGGAACCCTGCTCGTCAGGATACAGATCCAGACGCCGCTTGAGGTGCCCCGCCACCTCGCGCTCACGCCCGTGAAGGTGATGCTGCGCATTGCGCTCGAATACGCCTTCGACAATGGCCACGTGCCCCATCAATGGCTCGCTGGAGGCATAAAACCCGCTCGAATACTGCGCACCATGCCAGCGATAGCTGACACCCGGCATGTCGACGTAGGCGAAATCGGGGTAACGCTCCGCCATCTGCACGACCATTTCCCAGTCACCAGCACCGTAGGTGTTCCCCGGCTTCCAGACACTGCAAAACGCTTCACGCCGGTAGATTACCGCCGAGGGCGTCATGTAAAGGTCGTGGATCAACAGATCAGCGACTTCATTGCGGTCGCCTACGTAATCGCCATTGCGGTATCCCGGATGGCGAGACCGGTTCAAGGGCTGCCCGGCACCATCGACCCAGCGAATGCCGGTATAGCCCACTGCAACGTTGGGATTGTTTTCCAGCGTGGGCAGCAAACGCGTCAGGTGCCCCGGGTTGAAATAGTCATCGGCGGAAAGGAACGTGAAATAACGCCCCTGTGCGATACGCAAGCCATTTCGCCAGTTGTAACCCGGGCCGTAATTGTATCGGTTACGGATGTAACGCACTTTCGGGTTGCTCGCGAATGCCGCCATTACCTCAGCGGTATCGTCCGAGGAAGCGTTGTCCAGGACCAGGATCTCGATATTGTCCACACCCTGATCGAGCACCGACTGAACACACTGGGCCAGATAACGCCCGTAGTTGTAGGTGGGGATGACTACGCTCAGCAGCGGCTCGACGTGGCGTACGGCGGCCGCATCATCGGCGATGGCGCAGGTTACCTGATAAAGCCAGTAGTCTGCCGAGCAGTGGTAATTGCGGGAGTGATCACGGTCTTGCGCTTCCCGCGTAATTGGCCACGCTTGCAATTCGAGCCCATCGCCATCAGCAAGCCTCAAACTGCCGATGTAGGTCCGCGAATGAGCCGTACGCCCTGACCATGCCTGGACCAACACTTTACTGAAAGACGCGTCTTCTTGCAGCGCCTCCGACTGCTCGGCATTACGCAGGAGCAGATACCGTTGCGCCTGCGCTGGCAACTGCAACGGCAACTGAGCCTGGCGCGGATGGGCAATCAGCAGGACAGCATCGGCCTCATCTTCGGCACTGGTAGCCCGTTCGAACCAGATTCCGTTGCTGACGCCATAGACCGCCAGGGGCTCCAGCGGCAATTGCCCCTTCAGTGCTTGCCAATCAGCATCGGACAGCAGGAATGCCTGCTGATCGCCCAGGCAATAGCCGGCAACCCGTACCCGCCAAGGTTGCCCGATACAACGACCACCCGCGATCAAAGCCCAATTCGTCATGCTGTCACTCCCCTAAATTGTTGCTCGCTTGCTGCAGGCAATGCGGCGCCTGTCGGCACGCAGCCGGTATGCCCTGAATCACGCGGATTCAGCCAGTTCTTTCCAGGACACGATGCGCGCCTGCGTCCTGAGATGTTGGCGAATGATCGCTTCGATGTAATGTTCATGGTCGCGCTCGGAACTGATGATCACGACATCGTCCGCCCCGACCTGTTCGCTTATCCAGGCCAGCGGCTGAATGGGTACGCCAAGCATTTGATTGCCCTGGCGGTTGAGGTTGGAATCGATGCAGGCAACGACCTGGCTGCTGCTCTTCTCGGCTTCAAGAATCAGCAGCGCAGCGATGAAGGCGCTGCCAAAGATGATGATTCGGCGCCCCTCCAGGCTGGCGAGAATGCTCGCCGATGGACTCTCACTAGCTCTGCGCGCCCAGCTCAGGAGTTTCTGGGTTGCGCCGGCATGTCCGCAGACCGACAGTTTCTCCAGCTGGCTTGTTTGTTCAGTCAACGATAGAAACTGGGCAAGCAGAACCACAGGCAAGCCCGCCAGAAAGGCGTCGGGTGCTTGCTGCATATTGCGCTGCAGGTTCGCGGCAGCTTTGCCGGTTTTGCTCAGAACGCCCTTGCTGATTGCCCTGCCCGGCTGGGTGGTAATCGCCTCCTGAATTTCGAAGCGCGCTGTGCAGGCATCGAAATGCAGAGCCTCTGCCTGCATACCGGGCACACCCTTGGCGATGCGTTTGAGCCCTTGATAGAGGGCGACGCCTGGCAGCGACAGGCTTGCCACATGGGAGAACTGCTTGGTATGCACGCGACGGCGCAGCAATGGTTGGTCAAGGTAGCCTATGGCATGCCGGCGGTTGATGCGCGCCGGTAACAGCACGTCCTCGATGCCCGCCGCGTCCTTTGTCTGCTTGCGAGGAGCGTCGCCGAGGTAGCGGTGTACCGCATAGGACTTGGGCAGTACGGCCCGCTCCAGCATCACGCCGCTGGGCATCGGCCACAGCCGCTCCTTGAGGAAACTGCTGACGTATTCCCCGGGCGCGAAAACCCGCTCCGAGCCGAGCATGGCGCTGCCGTCGACCAGCGCATGGCCATCCTGATCGATGTCGCTGACGCGCGTCCATACCATCCGCACCTCAGGGTGGCAGTCCATGAAACGCATCTGCCGCTCCAGCATATCGCGCTCCATGATGTCATCGTCGTGGGTCACAATCACCCGATGCCCCAAGGCAAGGTGATAAGCCGAAAGGCAGTTGAACTCCACGGTGGAAACATTGCTGGCGTTCCTGACATAACGGATTCGCGGGTCCTGCAAGCCGAGGATGAACTGCGCAGTCCCGTCACTGCTGTTATTGTCGAGAACCAGCAGTTCAAAATGCTCATAGCTCTGCCCGAGCACGGCAGCAATGGACTGCTCCAAGTAGTGCACCCGATTGTAAGTCAGCAGGGCAACAGTCAGCGGCGGAATGGCGGGTTTCATGGTAAGGCGCGCACCAGGTCAGGAATATCACGGTGCTTCTGCCCGTGTAGAAAGACGAAATTGGTTTCCTGGGTTTGCTCGTCAATGCCCGGGCATGGACGTAGTCCCTCGTTGCTCAGGGTATAGGCCTGATAGCCAAGACGACCAAGCCGTTCCACGACCTCATTGGGGTGGTAGTCAAACTTCCTGGCCCACTTCCTCAACAGTTCGATCAGAATCACAGGCTTGTGTTGGGCGAGCATCGCCTCGCCGCCCTGGATCACCATCAACTCCGCCCCTTCCACATCGCACTTGATGAGCTGGGGCGCCAGCTCATGCTGGGCGCAAAAGCTATCCAGCGTCGTGGCCGGGCAGCATACCTTCTGAAGACTTTCCTGGCGGCCGGGTTGCCCGGCCAGTACCTGGGAAGTGGCGCCGGAGCAGTTGGGCGTGTAAAGAAACTCCAGCGTCGCCTGCTGGTTGGAAAAGGCCAGCCGGTGCGCCTCTATGTTGAACAAGCCGTTGTGGCGGATGTTGCGCTCGAGAATCTCATGGGTATGGGGGATCGGTTCGAAGGCGTAAATCCGCGCCGACGGGCAATGCCGAGCCAGCGCCAGGGCATACCAGCCGCAATTGGCGCCGATGTCCAGAATCACCGCGTTTTCCTGGGTTATGGCTTTGAGGAACTCGGTTTCCTGTGTTTCATAGGCACGGAAGTTCATCAGGGTGCAGGGCACCAGATGCTGGTCCTGGGGGTCCACAAACAACTCGATCTGCTGCGAGCGGGAACGCACGAAGATGCCCTCTGGCAGAATGCGCAAAGACTCCACATCGGTACCGGCGATAAACTCAGGGTACTCGAACAGGCTGGTGTGCCGCGCGTGAATGGCTTCGATGTAATCCTGCTTGGCAGAGCCCCCGGCCTCATAGGCCGTACGGATGTGGTTGAGCGTGTTCATCGGCATTACCGGGCTCCGGTTGCGAGGCTGAGGATTCTGCCGCGCCAGTGATGTTGCTGGGTCAGTGTGTCGCGGATCTCTGCAGCGTAAGTGGTACTGGCAATGAAGACCGTGGCCCCCTGGTGCTGCGCCAGCTCATCGGGGCCGGTAATGGTCAAACCGAGCAGGGATTTGCCCTGCAGGTTCCTGTTCCGGTCGACGATGCCGCAGATATTGGCCTTGCCCAGCCGGGTATCGCAGAGCAACCGGCTGGTAAGCGCGCCAGCACCCCAGATCAGCACCGGCTCAGCACTGGCCTCCAGTTGCTGGGCCAGCGCTTCCACCGGGCGCAATACCTGCCGTGAAAGCTCGACATAACTGAGCAGGCTGGCAGCCGCCACAGCATCAACCGTGAAACGCTTCGCGGCCGGGCTGGTCTTGCGGTACATGGCCAGCAGGTAATGGTTGTCGTAGAAATCGTTGTGCTGGGAGATCACCGTCACTTTCTCGAAGCCGTTAGCCGCCAGCAGGTTGTCGAGGCTGGCAGCACTGAAGAAGTTGATGTGTTCCAGTGCAAACTCGAGGAAGGGCTCAGCCGGCGGCGTCTTGCCGAAGGCTTCGGCATCGGGAACAGCGATGAACAGATAGCCGTCATCCGCCAGCAGCGCCGCAATCTTCGCCAGGCTGTTGCGCAGGTCGGCAATATGCTCCAGCACGCCGCAAAGACTGATCAACTGGAAGCGCTCTTCAGTGACGAAAGCATCCACGGTCGCGCTTCTGATCTCCACCCCGTAGATTTCGCGCGCCAGCTTGGCAGCAGCCGGGCTAGGTTCCATACCGAGTAGCCGCTGGAAGCCGGCCTGCTGGAAATGTGCAAGGAAATGCCCCATGCCCGAACCGATATCGAGGATGCGAGCGTCGCTTGCCAAGTCTGCATACTGCTCGACGAAGTGGAAAAAATCCCCATGAATCCGCGCCAATCCGGGCGGCAGGTCAGTATGCAGGTGATGCTCGACGTTCTGATAGAACTGATCGAGCGCCGACTGATCCGGAATGTCGCTGGCGTAGGCAAAACCGCAGTTCCGACAGGCCACCACATCGTAATGGACTGCCTGGGGAAGCCCCGGGAACAGAAAATGCTGACGGTGCAATTGCTCCGGATGGCTTGCGCCACAAATTTCACACGCTCTCATATCGCCTACCCTGAACTTTACGAACGGCCTTGCCAAAACAGAAGACGCAACAATAACTGGCCAAAAAAGCGGTCTTAGCCCGCCTGTGTATTGAGGCGAGAACGGTACCAACTTTGAGAAATATCACGGATCTGGGCAAGCCTCACAAAGGCCTCGTCCGGAATCCCGGCGCAAATGGCAAGTTGCTGCTCCAGGTTAAACATTTCTTCGGGTGAGTAACGGGGGATTCGCTCCTCGCCGGCCACCTGCACGTCAGGCGCGGGCTCCCAGCAGTCAATAATCGAACCCGCTGCATCGATATTGCCGTCCAGCCCAAGCGCGCGCAGCGTCTGAACGAATCGCGCATACGTGTCCTGATACTGCGAAAGCGTTGCGGTGTAGTCACAGCGTGACAAGAAGAAGTTGATATCCATTGATGCGGGCAGTTCATGTTCCGCCACAAACGGCAGTGAAAAGAACTCGCACATTTCCCGCACCCTTGAATCGTGCGCAATGAAAACGGCAGGTTTTCCGGCATGGATCGCCGGCGTCAAACCGTGCATTCTGGCCCCGAACACAAAATCCATCGACCCGAGGAATTCCTTCCACAGGCTGTAGTTTGTAAAGTAGCGAACGCGCTTTTGTTTCAACAAGGCAAGCACAGGCGCCAAGTCTTTATAGAACCGCCGCGCCGCATGGATATCGGCCCCGCTGACCTTCCCGGGGTAATAGAGTGCCTGCGTAAGCAGGCCAAAGACCTGCTCGACATAGTAATAATTCTGCTCACTCGCAAGGCGAAGAAAGTCGTCGATCCGGCTATGCCGATTGCCCTGATAATTCGAGTAGCACACCGCAACCTTTTCAGGGTTGCTCGGCACCTCCAGCAAGGACGTGCGCAGCGCAGGGCCATTCAAGTAGAGGGATGGGCAGCCTAAGGGAACGGCATTCTTGATCCCGAGGCTATTCAGCACATCCGCTGAATAATAACCGCGCGTCCCCACCACCGGCGACCTATCAGCGATCACATTCAGATAGCGGACCACCGCAGGCGAAAGCTGCTTGTGGAACCCAGGCTGATAATCGTACTCCCTGGCTTGAATGGATTCGCCAAGGCTGAAAAAAGGAATCTTCAGTTTTTCGATAAAGTCCGTAACGTAGGCGTAAGGATAACCATCCTGGTCATACGGAGGCGGCGCAATCCTGCAAGGGATGAAAAATATCACCTTGGAGAATCGTTCATTGACCTCTTCTGCGGTCATCCGAAAGTTCCAGGCCTCAAAATTGCGCCCCGAAGTCAACAGCGCGCCGGCATGGGCGTAAACAATATCCCCAATGTTGATAAATTGGGAATGATACTGGTAATTGGCCCCTGTCTTTTTAATCCCCTCAGGCGGGGGAAGGTAACCAATCAGAGTCGGACGCGAATCGGGAGCGTTCATGTATTGGCCTGCAAGAGTCTGGTTAGACCCACATCCAGAGATGTGAGTGGCACCCACCCCAAAGCGCGGATCTTGTCGATATTGAAATGCCCGGCGCTTCGCACGGCGGGCGCCGGACCACTGCGCGCCTTCGGCCTGACTTTGAGCTGCCCAGCCTTACCGGCTGAGGCAATCAACTTTTCGGCCAATTCCAGGATACTGGTTTCCTGCGTTTCACCGACGTTGTAGGCATGGCCCGCTTGGCCCCGGAACAGGATGTGGAACAGCCCGAGCACGGTATCGGAGACATAGCAGAACGGACGCGAGGCGCTTCCATCGGAATCCAGCTGGATATCCCGGTTGTGAAGTACATCGGCAAGCAGATCGGAAATCGCCCGGCCATCGTCCAGACGCATACCCGGCCCATAGCAATGGGAAATCCTCGCAATCCTGGCATCCACGCCGTACTGGGTGTGGTAGGCCCGGCACAGGGTTTCGGCCAGGCGCTTGCTCTCGCCATAGCAGGCCCGAGGAGCCAACGGGTCTTCACGGCCAAAATCACCTTCCGCGATTGCATCGGTTTGCCAGGGATTATCGCCGTACACCGCACCGCTGCTGAGAAACAGAACACGTGCCTGCTTGTCCCGGGCCAGCTCAAGCAGTGCCCGGGTGCCATCGGTATTGGCGCGAATCGTATCGACCGGCCGCTGCAGATAGTCCTTGGGGCTGGCAGGGCTGGCGGCATGGATGATGAAATCCAGTGGTGCAGCAAGGCCACAGGGCTGGGTGACATCCTGGATCAGGGGCGTCACTTCACCAGGCATATCCAGCCAGGGCATGCGTTGACGCAGTTTTTCCAGGTCCCGAGCCAAGGCATACACCTGCAGGTTCGCCTGGGGCTGAAGGCGATTGAGCCAGGCCAGGGCCTCGACTACGTGCCCACCGATAAAACCCGAGGCCCCAGTGACCAGGATGTGACGACCGTACAGGGCCTCCCAAGGCAACGGGGCGGCGAGCATACCGCTCAAATCCCCCGCAAGAATGGAATCAGGCGTCTTCATAAATGCTGTCCAGACCGATGATACGCTGCGCTGCAATCCCGAGGTTGAGCAGGTGCTGACGGATTTCTGCTGCGAAGCGGATGGAGCAGATGACGATGGGTAATTCCGCATGCGCTTGCGGGTCGTAAGCACACACCACGTGTTTACCCAGGCGTTGCCCCCATTTCGCTTCGGATGAGTCCAGCAAGGCGTGGATATCCAGCGACTCGGCCAACGGTGCCAGGTAATTGAGGTAGTCGCCGCCAATTCCGTACACCAGGAACGGGCCACCGGTTCTTTCACGAAAACGCTGCAGCAGCAGCTGCTCGCGGCGCTCTGCCCCAAGTTGCAGGCGGGCGACGATGCGGATCGAGTCCGAGTAGACCGGTGATTCGTAATGCCCCACGGACACCCCATCACAGCTAAACCCGCAACGTGCAAGTAGCAGGGTCAGCGAAGCCGGGGTGAACTGGTGCAAGTGCTCAAGATTGCGATCACTGGCCAGCAGTGGATGCCCGGCCTGGTTCGGTACCTCGATCAGCACACGCCCGTCCGCACCAAGAAGACTCGACCAGGCCGCAAGCTCCTGCTCGGGTCGGGCGATGTGCTCCAGCACATGAAAGGACACGATCAACTGGTACGGCGCTGCCTCGATCTGACTGGTCGGCGTATGGAAGACGCGGTCAAGCTTCTGCTCGGCCAGCACCCTGTCTTGCGACAACTCCACACCCTCATAGCTGACGGCAAAGCGCGCCTTGATCTCGCGCCCAAGCTCACCCTCCGCACAGCCGACTTCGAGCACGCGCTCCTTACCCGTCTTCAGCAGGTCAGATAGCGCAGCGACGCGTTCACGCATCTTGCGCTTGAACCAGGGTGTGTTCAGATCGTTACGTGCAACCAACGTCTCATAGTAGCCCGCCTGGTCCAACGGCATCCGCCAACGATGGCCACACAGCCGGCAAGGTGTGTACTCCGGGCTGGGCAACAGCATCTCGATGGATCCGCAGCAGGGGCATGCACTGGCTGTAGTGGTTGTCATCATGCGCGTACCAGGCGTTCCAACAGTTGTTGCGGCGAAGGCAACGGCTGCTCATCGCTGGCAAACTGGCCATAGCCCCAAACGACTGGCCAGAACTCGACACCATTGGCAGCCGCTGCGCGACCATCCGCTACAGTATCGCCAATGTAGATGGCCGATTGCGCTGCAATGCCGCCGTCTTCCAGCAAGGCAGCGATCATGCCGCTCTTGTCTGAATAGCGACCAGGGTAGGAGTCACTGGCATACACTTCGCTGAACAGCCCTTGCCAACCCAATGCCGCAATGATGCGCTGGGTTGGGAGCAGCCGTTTATTGGTCGCGATCGACAGATTGAAGCCCTGCGCGCGCAGCTGTTCCAAGGCCGCCTGGCACCCTTCATAAGCGGCCGTTTCCAGGCAGGCTTCGGCGTCGTAGATGTCCTTGAACGAAGCGCTCAGGGCATCCAGCAATGCTGCGTCGCTACTACCGCTGAGTGTCGCCAGCGTTTGGCGCAAAGGCGGCCCGATCAGGCTGGCGTCTATAGGGCACATGGCGTGCAGGCCGTGTGCCTTCAGCACACGGGCAAAGCAGGCCAGAATGGCCGGCGCGGAGTCAACCAAGGTGCCGTCGAAGTCGAACAGGACGTGGCGCTTCATCACTTGACCTGCTGCCGAACCTGGCGCGATACCGGGGCGATGTTGCCAGCCATTTCTTCCTCCAGTACTGCCAGCGGCAGCAAGGGCGACATATCCTCAAGCGGCATGGAGGTCATCGAACCATCGGCCTGCGGAATCGCGGCGACTTTCGGGCTCAATGCCTCATCTTTCATCAACAGGACTTCCAGAATCATCGGCCGCGGCATTTGCATAGCCTCGGCCAGGCCCTGATCCAATTCGGCGGCATCGCTGATACGCTTGAACGGCAAATGGTAGGCACGCGCCAGTTCTTCCAGGTCCGGCATCCACAAGCCAGCTTCAGGGCCTGTGCCCACATAGCGGCTTTCGAAGTAGTTGCGCTGGGTATTGCGGATCGAGGCATAACCGCCGTTGTTCATCACCACCAGGCAGATCGGCAGGTTGAAACCGCGTAGCGTGGCCAGCTCCTGGATATTCAATTGCAGGCTGCCATCGCTCTCCACCGCCACCATCGGCTTGCAGCCGTTGGCGAAGCAAGCACCAATCGCAGCTGGCAGGCCGTAACCCATCGCACCCAGACCCGAGGTCAGGAACACACGCTGGCCTGGACGATTGCGGAATACGGTGTAAAACACTTCGACCGCCAGCCCGGAGCTGCCGGTGCTGACCAAGGTATTTTCCGGCA
Source organism: Pseudomonas sp. XP2 (assembly GCF_053557975.1). Taxonomy (NCBI): domain Bacteria; kingdom Pseudomonadati; phylum Pseudomonadota; class Gammaproteobacteria; order Pseudomonadales; family Pseudomonadaceae; genus Pseudomonas; species Pseudomonas sp. XP2. The sequence goes on along the minus strand of NZ_JBNRIK010000007.1, from coordinate 43,866 downwards.
CTGCATTGGAAAGCGAGTCAGCAAACTGGAAGTGGCTGATCGGCCCGCTGGCGGCGAAGGGCTTGCCGTCGTTGACGCCATAGCGTGACTTCCAGTCGCGGCAACGCTCCAACCATTGTGGACGGCTGAACGAAGCGCCTTTCAGAGAGGCAGCCAGTGTGTCGACAAAGCTGGCGGCGTCGCTGGTAACGGCGACATCGATATCCATGTCGAGCTTGGCGATCTCGTTGGCATCCACATCCACGACGACCTTGCGTGCATTGCGGGCAAAGTCGCGTGGAGCATAGGCAGTGATGATGTTGTCCAGACGACAGCCGAGGGTGATCAGCAGGTCGGCATTCTGTACCGCGAAGTTCGGCGCACGCAGTGCAACCACACCTGGCCGCCCCACATACAACGGGTGCTCATGAGGCAGCAGGTCCATTGCATTCCAGGTCGTCACCAGCGGCACGCCCATGGATTCGATCAGATCACGAAAAGCTGCTGCCGCTCCGCTCAAGCGAACGCCATGGCCGGCGAGGATCAGCGGTCTCTGGGCCCCCTCAAGCAAGCTGCGGATCTGCGTCAGCGTTTGCGCCTCCAGCGCTGCAACAGGTGCAGCGGCCTCGTCCCAACCCACCAGGTTGTCGGGATCAATCGGCGCGCCCTGCACGTCCAGCGGTACATCAATCCATACCGGGCCGGCACGGCCATCTCGTGCCACAAAGACAGCCCGCTCCAACGCTCGGCGAATGTCTTCTGGCTGCTGGATGGTTACCGCGTACTTGGTGATCGGCTCGACCACGCTGACGATATCCACTTCCTGCACGCCCTTCTGCCGCAGTGGCGCACCACGCAACAGGTCGGCACGCTTGACCTGGCCGGAGATAACCAGCAACGGCACCGACTCGATCCAGGCGCCAGCGACGGCAGTCACGGCATTGGTCGCACCCGGCCCGGTTGTGACCATGGCCACACCGATATTCTCGTTGATGCGGCAGTAGGCTTCGGCAGCAATCGCGGCAGCCTGCTCATGGTGGCAGGCCACTACCTCCAGGCCGGGGTGCTTGCCGACTGCGTCGTTGAGGTGCATGGCACCTCCGCCTGGCAACAGGAAGACATGCTCCACGCCCAGATCGGCGATGAAGTCAGCAATGTAGTCGGCAACACGATAAGGGCTTGGCACGTCAGTCCATCCAATAGCTCAAGAGGGTTTTACGGTCGCGATTGGCATTGATCGCTTCGTCGGTATAGAACGAATCATTGCTGAAATGCGTGGAAGACAGCTCTTCGATGATTGCCCCTTCCTGACTGTGGAAGGCATGGCGAACACCCGGCTCGACGGTGACCACATCCCCCGGACGGCAGGCACGATTCACACCGTCCAGCTGCAGCGTCAGCTCGCCATGCAGGACGTGGAAGGTTTCTTCCTTGCGCTGGTGATATTGCTCCGGGTGCTGCTGACCCGGCAGGAGCATCAGCAGTTTCTTGCAGTAACCCCGGTTGACCACGGTGAGCATGGTCAAACCGATCTCGTCGAAATGGTCCAGACCATAGTGGTGGGATATTTCCAGATCGACCCGGCCCGGCACCACCACGTGGCTGCTGCTCAGCTGGGCGCGAACGCGCTGGACGATCTCCCAGACCTTGTCACGCACATCGCGCCGCGTGCTGTTCTGTGTGCTCAGCGCTGCATGCTCGGGAATGTCCGCCTGGGCAGTAAAGGTGGCGTATTTCGACCAGTCGTTGGCAGTGATCTGCCCGTCCTGCGGCGGGAAAGCGAAATACACATCGTCAGCCTGTACTACCTCGCCTGCGGCAATGGCCCTGCGCGCAAATACACCACGACGCAGGGAGCGCAGGCTGGCGACTTCACTCTCGTTTACCGGCAAGCGCTGCTCGCCTTCACCGCAGAGCAGCAAGGCATACTGCGCGGCTTCCAGCCAGCGTCGAACCTGCTCAGGGCTTGCCGAATAGGCGTTGAGAGGGAACTGCTCGGTGGGCAAACCAACGTGCTTTTCGAAGATGCGCGCGCCCTTGGCCAGTGCAATCTTGACGATATCGGTATTGTCCGGGTTCTCATGCGTTGAAAAGCCCACGCGCACGCCCGGATAACGCCGACGCAGAAAATCCACCTGCGACAGATGCATGTTGGCATCGGCGGTCGGGTACTCGCCAACACAATGCAGAATGGCGAAATTCTTTTCCCGGTGGGCAAGGAAGCTGACCAGGCGATCGAGCTCTTCCAGGGTCGAACCGGCAGTGGAAACGATCAGCGGATGCTGAGTCTGCACCACACGCTCCAGCAATGGCCAGTCGCTCATCGAGCAACTGGCGATCTTGATCGCATCCAGCTGCTGCTGCTCGATCACCTCCACCGATGCCTCATCGAACGGCGTGGACAGGCAGAGGAAACCGTTGGCACGGATTTCCGCCACCAGGCTATCGAACTGCTCACGGGACAGGCGCGTCTCGCTGAAGCGCTTGATGTACTTGACATCGTCACGGCCGCGCATGGCCGGATGAATGAAGGTATCCAGATCACGGTATTGCAGCTTGAAAGCGAAGCGGAACGGGAATGCCTTGCACACCTCGGCAAAGGCGCGAATCAGCGCCACGCCATGCGCCACATCGCCCATGTGGTTGTTCGCCATTTCCAGAATGAACAGCGGTTTGTCGAACAACGTTCCCGCGTTGGCGGTAGGGGCTGTGCTCATCAGTGGGATCCTCGGTTGAGCCAGGCTTCGATGTGACTGGCCGCATGTTCCAGATGGTCGTCGCTCAAGCCCGGCCAGAGGCCGATCCAGAACGTGTCGTTCATGATCTTGTCAGTCACCGACAGCTCGCCGGAAACACGGTAATTCAGCCCTTGCATGTAGGGCTGGCGCGTCAGGTTGCCGGCAAACAGCAAGCGCGTGCCCACGCCCTGTTCATCCAGGTAGCGCACCAGCTCGACGCGATTGATGCCGCAGCCATCGCGCAGGGTGATCGGATAGCCGAACCAGGAAGGGTCGCTTTCGCGGGTGGCCTGCGGCAGGATCAGTTTGTCCGCACAACCGGCCAGCCGGTCGCTGAGCCAGGCGAAGTTGCGCTTGCGCGCGGCAACGAAATCATCAACCCGGTCCATCTGCGCCAGCGCGCAGGCGGCCTGCATGTCGGTGATCTTCAGGTTGTAGCCCAGGTGCGAGTAGGTGTACTTGTGGTCGTAGCCTTGCGGCAGGTCACCCATTTGCCAGCAGAAGCGCTTGCTGCAAGTGTTGTCCTCGCCCGGTGCGCAGTAGCAATCGCGGCCCCAGTCGCGGTACGACTCGATGATGCGCTTGAGCAACGGCGAGTCGGTGAACACCGCACCGCCCTCGCCCATGGTGATGTGGTGCGCCGGGTAGAAGCTGAGGGTGCCGATATCGCCGAAGCCGCCAACCATGCGGCCCTGGTAGGTGGAACCCAGCGCATCGCAGCAGTCTTCGATCAGCCACAGGCCGTACTTGTCGCACAGGGCGCGCACAACGCTGAGGTCGAAGGGGTTGCCCAGCGTATGGGCCAGCATGATGGCCTTGGTCTTCGGGCCGATGGCCGCTTCGATCAGCGCGGGGTCGATATTGTAGGTGCCCATCTCGACATCGACGAACACCGGTACCGCACCAAACTGCAGGATCGGGTTGACGGTGGTGGGGAAACCGGCGGCAACCCCGATCACCTCGTCACCTGGCTTGATCGCACGGTCGCCGAGACGCGGCGAGGTCAGCGCGGAAAACGCCAGCAGGTTGGCCGACGAGCCGGAGTTGGTGGTGAGTACGCAGCGACGCCCCAGGTACTTGGCCAGGCGCTTCTCGAACGCCTCGTTGAAGCGGCCGGTGGTCAACCAGCCATCCAGCACGGCTTCGGTCATGGACTGCAGCTCGCCGGCGCCAATCACCTTGCCGGAAGGCGGCACGTTGCTCTGCCCCGCCACGAAAGGTTTGGGTGCCATCTGCAGCTCGGCATAGCGCCCGACCAGTTCGGCAATCTGTTGGCGCAACTGCTGCGCCGTACTGTCACTCATGGGTTCCGCCTTGGTGAGCCGCGATCTGCTCGCGGGTAACGATGTTCATGTCACGCCCTGCGCGCCAGGCCAGGTGCCAGTCCAGGGTGTGGTTCAGGGTGTCATCCAGCGACCAGCGCGGCGACCAGCCAAGCACTTGCCGTGCCTTGCTGGAATCCAGTGCCAGCAAACCGGCTTCGTGCGGCTGGGCATCGGCGGCAACCGACCAGCGCGCCTCGCCTGGCCAGCGCTGGGCAAGACGCCGGACGATTTCACCGACGGTGGCCAGCCCTGCGCTGTCGGGGCCGAAGTTCCAGGCTGTAGCGTACCGCTCGGCGTCTGTGAGCAAGCCCTGCGCCAGCTGCAGGTAGCCCATCAGCGGGTCGAGCACGTGCTGCCAGGGGCGCGTGGCATGGGGATAGCGCAAGACCACTTCTTCACCGTCTTGCCAGGCGCGAAAGATATCCGGGAGCAAGCGCTCGGCAGACCAGTCCCCGCCACCCAGCACGTTGCCAGCACGTGCAGTGGCCAGGGCCACGCCGGCGGAACGCAGGAAAGCGTCACGGTAGCTTGCGCACAGCAGTTCGACACAGGCCTTGCTGCTGCTATAGGGATCGAAGCCGCCCAGGGCATCCTGCTCGCGGTAGGGCCAGGGCCACTCGCGGTTGTCGTAGCACTTGTCAGTGGTCACCACCAGCACCGCACGTACCGAAGGCGTGGCACGCACGGCCTCCAGCAGGTTCAGCGTACCCATGACGTTGGTGGCGTAGGTGTCGGCCGGCGCCCGGTAGGATTCGCGCACCAGTGGCTGAGCCGCCAGGTGCAGCACCAGTTCGGGTTGGAAATCCTGCAGGGCACGGGCCAGGGCCGAGGCATCACGGATATCGGCGAAATCACCTGGAATCTGCTGTTGCAGTTGCGCGACCTGCCACAGCGATGGCGTGGTAGCGGCAGGCAAGGCGAAACCGCGCAGCTCGGCGCCAAGCTGACGCAGCCACACGGCCAGCCAGCCGCCCTTGAAACCGGTATGCCCGGTCAGCAGGACGCGGCGCCCTGCCCAGAATGCCGGGCTCAACGCCATAGCTGCCATGCTGCTTCGCCGTTCTTCCAGTGTGTTTCGAGCAACGTGCGATCACGCAGGGTATCCATCGGTTGCCAGAAGCCACGGTGCAGGTGGCTCATGAGCTGGCCGTCTTCGGCCAGGCGACGCATGGGCTCGTCTTCCCAGGTGGTAGCATCGCCTTCGATGTACTCGAGCGCAGCCGGTTCAAGCACGAAGAAGCCACCGTTGATCCAGCCACCGTCGCCCGCCGGCTTTTCCTGAAAGCCGCGCACCTGCTCGCCCTGCACATCCAGGGCGCCATAACGGCCCGGCGGTTGGACGGCGGTAACCGTGGCCATCTTGCCGTGCTGGCGGTGGAAATCGACCAGGCGCGGGATATCGACGTCGGACACACCATCGCCGTAAGTCAGGCAGAAGGTTTCATTGCCGACATAATCGCGAACACGCTTTAGACGACCACCTGTGGCGGTGTTTTCCCCGGTGTCCACCAACGTCACCCGCCACGGCTCCGCGTGGCGATTGTGGATATCCATACGGTTTTCCGCCATATCGAAGGTCACGTCCGACATGTGCAGGAAATAGTTGGCGAAGTACTCCTTGATCACGTAGCCCTTGTAGCCAAGGCAAATGACGAAGTCGTTGATGCCGTAGTGCGAGTAGATCTTCATGATGTGCCAGATGATCGGCTTGCCGCCTATCTCGATCATCGGCTTGGGGCGCAGGTGAGATTCTTCGCTGATGCGTGTGCCCAGCCCACCGGCCAGAATGACTGCTTTCATTGTACTGTTGGTCCGCATTGGTCGGAGGGGGCGGCGACAAAAAACTGGCCCCGGGCCCTTTATGCTAGGCAAAGCAAAACGCATGCCTGCTTTAGGGTGGCAATCGCAATGCATGACTGGAGATTTATAGGGGGCGCAAATCGAGCGCCGCCCGCGCGGCGCATCGCGAGCTGCGCTCGCTCCTACGTTTGTTTCGGGCCAATTATTCCTGGGGGATTTGCGCGCGTAGGTTTTGGTGTACGGCACGATATCGCGTCGTATTAACCCGGCGGTCGCGCACGCCTGTCACAGGCGTTACTGGCCCGAAACAAACGTAGGAGCGAGCGCAGCTCGCGATGCGCCGCGCGGGCGGCGCTCGATCTCACAGACACCAGAAAGGCCGAGGCGAACACCCAGACCTCGGCGTCAATCCTCCGCCTGGTCCTCGCCGCCCTGTCGGCTCATGCCGTACTTGCGCATCTTCTCGACCAGAGTGGTACGGCGAATACGCAAACGTTCAGCCGCGCGTGCAACGACACCGCTGGCATCGTCCAGCGCCTGCTGGATCAGGCCTTGTTCCAGGCTACCGAGGTAGTCCTTCAAGTCCAGGCCTTCAGGTGGCAGCATCGCAGGGTTGCTGAAGTTTGGCGTGTGACCGTTGATGGCCACGCGCTCTTCCAGATCGCTGCGCAGGCTGTCGACCATCTGCTCGTCTTCGTCATCGACGTAGCGGAATTTTTTCGGCAGCTCGGACACGCCAATCACCCCGTACGGGTGCATGATCGCCATGCGCTCTACCAGGTTGGCCAGCTCACGCACGTTCCCCGGCCAGCCGTGGCGGCACAGCGACATGATCGAGGCGGAGTTGAAGCGGATGGAACCGCGCTTCTCGTGCTCCATGCGTGAAATCAGTTCATTCATCAGCAACGGGATGTCTTCCACCCGCTCACGCAGCGGCGCCATCTCGATGGGGAACACGTTCAGGCGGTAGTACAGGTCTTCACGGAAGGTGCCGTCCTCGATCATGGTCTCGAGGTTTTTGTGCGTTGCAGCAATGATGCGCACGTCAATGCTCTGGGTTTTATTGCTACCCACACGCTCGAAGGTACGCTCCTGCAGCACGCGCAGCAGCTTGACCTGCATCGGCAATGGCATGTCGCCGATTTCGTCGAGGAACAGGGTACCGCCATTGGCCAGCTCGAAACGCCCGGCACGGCTGGTGATCGCCCCGGTAAAGGCGCCCTTCTCGTGCCCGAACAGTTCGCTTTCCAGCAGCTCGGCCGGGATCGCGCCACAGTTGACCGGCACGAACGGCGCTTCACGGCGCTTGGAGTGGTAATGCAGGTTGCGCGCCACCACTTCCTTGCCGGTGCCCGACTCACCCAGGATCAGCACGCTGGCGTCGGTATCGGCCACTTGCTGCATCATCTGCCGCACGTGCTGGATGGCACGGCTGGTGCCGACCAGGCTGCGGAACAGGTTGGGCTCACGCTGGCGGCCGCGCTCGCGCGCCTGGTCGTACATCTCGCGATAGACCTGGGCACGGTGCAGCGAGTCCAGCAACTGGCTGTAGCTTGCCGGCATTTCCAGGTTGGACAGCACACGACGGCGAAGGTCTTCCGGGAACTCCGCAGAAGAAATTTCACCTAAAAGCATCACTGGAAGGAACTCATCCCACCCAGCCAGTGTCTTAATGAGCCCCAGGAGATTACCCGGAGCGTCTACAGCGCCGACAAGTACGCACAGCACTTCACGACTCGAGGACAACGGCTCGACCACTTGCTGCCAATCCTGGCTCGAGCAAGCGAGGTTCTCTTCGCCGAGAAAATTCAGCACCACCGCAAGGTCGCGGCGGCGCGCGCTGTCGTCATCGATCAGCAGAATCTTGGTTTCACGCCACATGCAATAGCAACTTCCCTAGTCATATCGGCGCCCTGCAGGGGCATGCTCGACATCATTCCGACTGAATGGTCAGTGTTCGGACGTCTGAAATTCGAGAACAGCCACTAGTAAAGTCAAAAAGGCCCGCACAGTCAAATTTATGGCGCCTTTTGTCAAGTTGTGTGCATCTTAACTGAACAGATGGTAAACCTTCGAAGCATTTTTCGCTTGGTTGATCTGCATCATCTCTTCGGCAATTGCCTGGCGCTCACCGGTTGTCACTTCGATCAGGTTGCGGTAGACCAGCAGCACCCCTTCCAGCTTCTCGCGCAGCAACGCCTGGTCCATCGCATGGGTTTCCAGCACCTCGTCGATGCACGCGCGGCAGGCCACATCCAACTTGGCAATGGCATCCCAGTCACGCTCACCCAAGGCACCAACCAAGGCATCGCAGGTGTCATCGAGGCGTTGCAGTGCGGTCACGGTAATCTCCTTGCCGTCAGCTGGCAGGCTGGGCGTCGGCAATGCCGTCCCAACCGCTTTTAACGGTAATCAGCAACTGAGCAACTTCGTCGATAATGCCGGCATCGTTATCGACATTGGCCTGCATCAGGCGGTTGGTCATGTAGACATAAAGGGCGTCTAGTTTTTCGACGTATTCCGGGTTTTCGCTCTTTTCAGGCTGCAAGCCATCGCGCAGGCCGATGATGATGTCGATCGCCTTGCCGAGCATCAGGCCCTTTTCCGCGATGTCGCCACGCGCCAAGGCACCCTTGGCCTGGGCCATGCGATCAAGGCCGCCTTCCATCAGCATCTGCACCAGGCGGTGCGGCGTGGCTTCGGAAATCTGGGCATGGGAATTGACCTTCTGGTACTGACGAAGGGCTCTCATGGGATTCATCTTGCGACCTCGTGACGGGCAGGCTTAAGGGAGAGATATTCCTTGTATCGGGCAGACGGTGAAAAACTTTACCGGCCGATGACATGAAGCCGGGCATCATGCCCGCACTTCATGCAATGTTCACGGTTTAATCGTCACTGCTCGACTTGTTCAGCGCGTTGAGCGTACTCAGCACGGAACTCTGCTGCTGGCGCAGCTGGGTGACCAGGGTATCCATGTTGTTGTACTTGTCCTGCAGGCTCTTCTGCAGGGCTTCCATGCGGGTGTCCAGGGTATCTTGCTCGCTCTTGAGCTTGGTCAGGCTTTCGCTCAGCACCTTGGAGCGCTCGGCCAAAGTACCGGTACTGGCCTTGGCAAACGGTTCGGTCACCTTTTGCAGGCGTGCCAACAGTCCATCCTTGCCATTGAAGATACTGGTCAGGTCCGCCGCATTGGTGGAGGCGACCTTGTCCCATTTCTTGTCATCCAGGCTCAGCGTACCGCCATCCTGGGCAGAAGTGACGCCAAAGGCAGCGAGCGATTTCAAGGTACCGTTGCCCGACACCGCATTGAGCTCTTCACGAATGGAGGACATCAACGTGCGCATCGTGGCATCACCGGTCAGCGCCGCCGACGTCATTGTGCCATCAGCGTTTTTGGTGACCTTGGTTTCGGCATTCATGACTTTGAGCAGGGCGTTGTAGGTATCGATGAAACCCTTGAGGCCCGACTTCAAAGTAGTGGAGCTGGTAGTCAGCGAGAGAACAGTGGCTGTAACCTCGCCACTGGTAGCGTTTTTCGGTGAAGTACCCAGCAACTTGATGTTCAGACCACTCACGGCATCGGTGATGTCGTTGGTCTTGGACTTCATGGCAATACCGTCAAGCGTGTACTCGGCGTCCGCCGGCTCGTCGACCACGGTATAGCCAGTATCAATGCCCGAATTGCCCGAAAGGGTGATGTCGGAGCCGTCACCCATCTTGGTCGAGGTGATGATCAGACGCGAACCCGTGGCGTCGGTCAGTACGTTGGCGCTCAGGCCTGCCGTACTGAACTGACTGTTGATGCTATCGCGCACCTGCTGCAGCGTTGCGCCAGCAGGAACACTCAGATCGTAGGCCTTGCCATTCTGGGTCATGGTCAACGTGGTCGGACTGCCAGTGGCGTTGACTACAGAGCCCGCGCCATTTGCGTAGACCTTCGTTGACACCTTCGACGCAGTCGCCAGCTTGTCGACAATCAACTTGAACGAACCGTTGGCAGCCCCGGTACCCATGGTGACGGTCGCCACCTTCTCATCCGAAGACTTCAGGCTAAGGCCACCGAAACTGTTGGTGTCGGTCATGTTGGTCAAGGCGCCACGGAAGGCATCCAGCGCCGACTGAATCTTGCCGATAGAGGACAACGTGGTGGTTGCCTTCAGCGTTTGGGTATTGATCTGCGCCTGTTTGGGCGCCTTCTGCGCGGCCACCAGGGAATCGACGATCGCCTGGGTATCAATGCCCGAGCCAATACCGCTGACTGTTGTACCTGCCATCATTGCTCTCCTTGTTCAGTAGCTGCCGGATCCTTGGCGGATAAATCCATCAATGGGCCAGCAGCAACAAAAATCATGCCAGCCTATGCCTGATCATCGAACAGCAGGCTACTGGCCTCACTGAGGCTTTGTGCAAGCTTCAGCGCCGTTTCCGACGGGAGCTGGCGAATCACTTCACCTGATTGGGTGGCGATCACCTTGACCACAACCTGCCCCGTGGAATCATCAATGGAAAAGTCCAGCTGACGCTGGCTCGACTGGACGAAATCACGAATCTCGCCAACCGCCTTCTCCAGGTCTTCGCGCGAGTGCGGCTGGCTATCGGGGGCAGCAGCCTCCTGCACCTTGGCAGGCACTACCGGGTCCCGGTCAGCGACTGGCGCCTGGGGTAACACAGACGGATACACCTGGCTCAGCTTGACACTCATGTCCATGTTTCGAACTCCTCATGTCAAAAAGGGTGAAAGGGCACGTAAACGCGCCCTTTCACCCTTTACTCAGGCGCCTGAATTACTGGAGCAGTTTCAGGACCGAAGATGGCAGCTGGTTAGCCTGCGACAGGATCGCAGTCGAAGCCTGCTGCAGAGTCTGCTGCTTGGTCAGCTCGGCAGTTTCCGAAGCGAAGTCCACGTCCTGCACGGTGGAGCGGGCAGCGGTGGAGTTCTTCTGGATGTTCTGCAGGTTGTCGACGGTGGTTTGCAGACGGTTCTGGGTAGCACCCAGGCCCGAACGGACGCTGTCGATCGAACCGATGGCCTTGTCGATAACGGCCAGGGCGTTCTGGGCGTTGACGGCGTCGGTCACATCGGTGTCGGCGATGGTGGTCTTGGCCGAAGACTTGGAAGCTGAACCGAACAGGTCGGTAGCACCAGTACCGACTGTACCATCGGCTACCGAGTAACCTTTGGCAGAGTCCAGGGAAATCTGGCCAGTTACAACCGATGTGTCATCAGCAGTAGCGGAAAGCGTGGTCAGAGAGTTCGGGAAATCACCATTACCATCCCGCGCACCGACAGAAATGGCATCAGCGCCAGCCTTGGAGGTGAATTTCAGGTTCTCACCAGTGTCCGACTTCACCGACAAGCTCTTGGTCGATTCATCGTAGTTGACGCTGATACCCAGCTTGGCGGCGTTGGACTTCAATTGATCAGCCAGGCTCGCAGTGTCAGTAACACCAATGAAGCTTACGGTGCTGCCACCAACGGTCAGCTCGAAGTTGGCAGGGGTGGCTGCGGCACCACTTGCAACGGTCATTTTCACTTCGGTGCTGGCAGAGGCTGTCAGGCCACCGATTGCGCCATTGAGTTTGGCAGCAATATCTTTGGCCGAAGCGCCTTCATCATAGCTGACAGTCTTGGATTGGCCGTTGCCGGTTACAACCAGATCTGCTGCTGCCACGCCGCTAGCGCTCGGCGCGATAGTGCCCGACTTGATCTGCTGCGAGCCGATGCTCTTGGCCGAAACGTTGTCCAGCGCCAGGTTGATGGTTTCGTTGGCGTTGGCGCCGACCTGGATGGCCTTGGTGCCGTAGGAGCCGTCCAGCAGCTTCTGGCCACCGAAGGTGGTGGTTTCCGAGATACGGTTCAGCTCAGCGGTCAGAGCCTGGTATTCGTCGTTGTTCGACTTACGGTCGTCGGCGCTCAGGGAGCCAGTGGCCGAGGACAGGGCCAGGGTACGCATTTTCTGCAGGATGTCGGTCGAAGCCTGCATTGCACCTTCAGCGGTCTGGGCGATCGAGATACCGTCGTTGGCGTTCTTGACAGCCTGGCCCAGGCCATTGATCTGGCTGGTCAGACGGTTGGCGATCTGCAGGCCTGCAGCGTCGTCTTTAGCGCTGTTGATACGCAGACCCGAGGACAGACGCTGCATCGAAGTAGTCTGAGCGTTGCTAGCCTTGGTCAGGTTGCCCTGAGTGGTGATCGACGCAATGTTGGTGTTTACAGTTAAAGCCATGACGAAATCCTCGTTGGATGGGTACTGCGGCTTCCGGCCTTGGCAACCGCCGGACTGGCCTAGAGAACCTTCGTAATAGTTATCGTCGGGTGCGCGGGATGCTTGAGGGGTTTTTCGAAAAAAAAATGCTGGCATGGGGCCAGCCCCGAGAAATCAAGGGGTTAAGGGGATTTTATTGGCGTCAAATTCCACTCCCAAGCACACTGAGCATCACCTACCAGCCTCCACCTGTGGGAGCGGGCGCGCCCGCGAACACCGGCAAAGCCGGTGCCATACACCGAGTCGCCTGCTTCGCGGGCATGCCCGCTCCCACAGAAGCTGCGCCATGCCACAGCATTTTGCAGGCAAAAAAAAGCGCCAGGCGGTGGCCGCCGGGCGCTTCGGGGGACTGCTGAGGGATCAGTCGCGGTACAGGATGGCCGAGCCCCACGACAGGCCCACGCCAAAGCCGCTGATCGCCACACGCTTCCAGCTGCCGTCGAGCATGTGCTTCTGCAGCAGCAGCGGCACGCTGGAGGACACGGTATTGCCGGTTTCCAGCATGTCCTTGACGAACTTCTCCGGGTGTTGCTCTTCGAAGCGCCGCGCCACGGCGTCGACAATCGCCGCACTGCCTTGGTGAATGCAGAACGCATCGATATCCGACGACTTCAGGCCGCTGGCATCCAGCAGCTCGTGCAGGTGCGCCGGCACCTTGACCAGCGCGAAGTTGAACACCTGGCGGCCGTTCATGAAGAATTTGCCGTCGGTCACTTTCAAGTGCTCGGCACCGGAGCCGTCAGTGCCGAAGCGCGCCTGACCCAGGTTCCATACGGCGCCTTCACCCATCCAGGTGGCTGTGGCGGCATCGCCGAACAACATGGTGGTGTTGCGGTCTTCCGGGTCGACGATCTTCGAATACGGGTCGGCGGTGATCAGCAGGCCGTTTTTCAGCCCTGCAGCTTCCATGAAGCCTTTGATCGCATACAGGCCATACACATAGCCGGAACAGCCCAGCGACACGTCGAACGCCGCCACGCGGGTAGAGAGACCGAGCTTGCTCTGGACGATGGCTGCGGTGTGCGGCAGGCCTTCTTCGTCACCGTTCTGGGTGACCACGATCAGCGCATCGATCGACTGCGGATCCAGGTCAGGGTTGCTGGCGAACAGGGCCCGGGCGGCTTCTACGCACAGATCGGAGGTTTCTTGCTCTTCGGCCTTGCGCGGCAGGAACGACGCGCCGATCTTGCCGAACATGAACTCTTCGTCCTTGCCAAACTTCGCACCCTGGACGTAGTTGTCCAGGCCAGCGGTAGGCACGTAACTCGCGATGCTTTTGATGCCAATCATTCTGGCTTCCCAATGAAAACAGCCAAAGACCACCACTCGATGAATTGAGGGCGCCAAATACCGGGGCGTCACCGCCAGGGGTTGAAGGCAGAGCTCACCTGCGCACCGGTAACAAAATGCTGCAACAGCTGCTGCATAGAATACAGGGAAGATGATCGTTTTGACTCATTGGTCACATTGAAATGCTACGAAAGCCGTGGCGAGGGCGTGGAGACTGGGGAATTCGGGGAATGACCAGGCGGACACAAATCCCTGCAGGAGCGGCCTTGTGCCGCGAAAGGGCCGCAAAGCGGCCCCGGCGATCTCAGCGTTAATGCAGAATGCCAAGGCTGCTTTCGCAGCCCTTTCGCGGCACAAGGCCGCTCCCACAGGGCATTCCCAGCCTGATGGAGCAGCAAGACAGATCAGAGCTTGTTGAACAGGCTCAGTTGCGAAATGCGCGAGAAGGCCAGTTGTGACGCCTCCAGCATGGCCTGCTGCAAGGTCAGGGTGATGGCCGCCTGCGACATGTCGGTGTTGCCGATGGCGTTCTGGGTGGTCTTGTTGGCCAGGCCCAGGCTGGTGTTCTCCTGGCGCTGGATCTCCAGCGAGTTGCCACGGGCGCCGATCGAACCACGGGTGATATCGACCTGCTCACGGGCACTGGCCAGGTTGGCGATCGCCGAGGCCGCTGCATCCTTCAGCGCATTGGCCTGGCCTACTCCCGTTACCGGCGTATCCAGCGCAGCACGCAGCTGGCTGAGGGTTTCCAGAACATTCTGGTTCTGGTGCGTATTGGCGGTGACCGCAAACTGGTCACCCGCCTCCGGCGAACCGGTCACCTGGTAGGTCACACCTGCCACCGTCAAGGCTGGCGCGGTGTAGGTACCCGTGGCCACGGCCTTGCTGTCAGCCGTCAGCGGCTGGGCGTAGAGCTCGTAGGCGCCGGGCCCGGTGAACTTGATCACAGCCCCGTTACTGGGGAAGGTGCTGCGATACGCCGCTTGGTCGGTCACGGTGCTGCTGGTGATCTGGGCGCTGGAGGTATTGCTGGCGTTGCGGGTAGCGTTGAACGAGTCCGGGCGCGCCGCCAGGGAAAACTCGCGCCCTGCCACCGCGGCGTCGGCATCGGCGCCCTCCTCCACGGTAACGGTGATTTCAAACTCGACGCCACGCAGGGCAATGCTGTTGGCGCCCTCGGTCTTGCTGTCGAAGGTACCGTTGGTGGCGGTTTCAGACGTGATGTCCCTGCCACTTGCATCGGTGATGGTGTACTGGGTCGCGCTGGTGAAGGTCAGTTTGTACGGCTGGCCGGCAGTAAAGCTGTTGTTGTAGGTGGTACTTGAGGTCATCAGGCCAGACGATACCCCGACAACGCCATCGTCAGTTGCCGGCACCACCAGGGTCGACTGCGTGCGGCTCTTGTTGCTGGCGGAATCAAAGATGGTGAAGCCGGTGTCGTTGGTGGCCAGATTCAGGGTGTCGGAGACCTGCAGGCTCAGCTGGGTCTGGTCACCGTGATAGCTGTAGGTGCCATCGGAGTTGCGCACATAGGGTGGCGTGGTGCTCTTGGAGCCGCCGAACATGTAGTCGCCGTTGGCATCGCGCGAGTTGAGCAGGCCAAAGATGTTGGCCTCGATCTCTTTCAGCTCGGTACTGATGGCCACACGGTCAGAGTCGGTAACCCCAGGGCCGCCAGCACGGATCGCCAGCTCGCTGGCGCGCTGCATGGTGTCGTTGATGGTGGAGAGCACGCTCTCCTCCTGCAGCAGGGCGTTGCTCACCGTGTTGATGTTGCCGCTGTACTGGTCCAGCAGCGACTGCTGCTGTTGCAGCAGCAGCAGTCGCGCCGCGCCGACCGGGTCATCGGCGGCCGTCTGGATACGGATACCCGACGTGACCTGATCGTTGGTCTTGTTCATGGTGGAGAAGTTCTTGGAGTAGCTACTGGCGCTGGCCTCATAGAACTGAGCAGTGGAAATACGCACGAGAGTCTACTCCTTACAAGGCATTGATCAGGGTGCTGAAGGTTTCTTGCGCCGCCTTGATGATCTGCGACGACGCCGTGTAGTAGTGCTGGAACTTGACCAGGCTGGCCGCCTCGTCATCCAGGTTGACCCCGGATACCGCACTGCGGCTTTCACTGGCGCTCTTGAGCACCGCCTCGGTCGCCGTGGTATCGATGGTCGCCTGGTTGGCCTTGGCACCCACGCGCTCCACCAGCGAGGCATAGGCCGACGTGAAGCTGGTGCCACCGCCGGACCCGGTGTTCACCGTCGACTTGGTCTGCAGGCCCAGCAGCGCCGTTGCGTTGCGGTTGTCGGCCTTGCCGTCGGCATTGAACGACAGGGTAAAGCTGTCGTTGGCCGCCGGGCTGCCGCCGATGGTGGTCTCGACACTGAACGTGCGCGGGTTGCCGCTGCCATCGAGAATCGGCTGCCCAGCCGCATCGAGCATTGGCACGGCCACCGACAGTTTGTTGTCCGTACCCGGCACCACGCTGCCGGTGCCGATCTGGGTGCCCTTGGCATCGAACAGCTTGTAGCCTTGTGAGCCACCACTGGCAGCGTCGAACACCACGCGCACCGGCATCGAGTCGCGAATAGACTGCTGGATCAGTGCGGTGTCGGCACCGCCATAGATATCCAGCGACTGGCTCAAGGTAGGCTGGGTAATGGTGCCGGTGCCGCTGTTGCCGCTACCCGAGGCAGCGCTGATCGGCCCGGCAAAGGCCAGCTTGTTGGCATCGGTCAGGGTTGTGGTGATGCTGCCTGCTGCGGCACGAGTGGGGATGACCTTGAAGCTGTCGCCTGCCGCCAGGCCACCGCCTTTCAGCGACAGGCTGAAGCCGTCGATGACCGGCGCCGGGTCGGTGCTGAGGTCAAAGCTACCCATGTCGGTGCCGTCGGAGCGGCGTACGCTGTACTGGTTGGCGCTGGTGAACTTCACCTCGTAGTCGTAGGTGGTCAGCGCGCCGCTGTTGGCAATGGTCACGTCCAGGTTGCCGGAGCCGGTGCTGTTGCTCGACGAGGCCAGGCTGCGCTGGGCAACGGCAGTGGCGCTGTTGATGCTGGAGAACAGCGAGCTGCCGAACTGGCCATTGGCATCTAGGCCCTGCCCCAGCTGGCTGTTGATGCTGTCCGAAACCACCAGGGCTACACGGCCCAATTCGTTCATGGACGGTGTCAGCACGTCCTGGCGGTAGCGCACCAGGCCGCCGATCGCGCCACCGGTCACGACCGAGGTCACGTCGGAGCTGAACGACTCGTAGTTGATACGCAGGCTGGCCTGGCTCTTGTCGGCAGTACCCGGTTGCACCGACAAGGTGTTGGCCTTGTTGCCGGTGACCAGCGACTGGCCGCTGCCCAGGTACACGTCGTAGTTGCCGTCACGCTCCTGCACGGTCACGCCAACCAGCTCGTTGAGCTGGCGTACCGCTTCGCTGCGCGCATCCAGCAGGCTGTTCGGCGTGTTGCCAGTGCCCGAGGCCGCCGCGATCTGCTTGTTGTACTCGGCAATGCTGGCCGTGAGCTTGTTGACCTGGCCAGCCATGGTGTCGAGCTGGGAGTTGATCGTTTCGTTTTGCTGGGTCAGCTGGGTACTCACCGCGTTGAAACGGTTGCTCAGGGTTTGTGCCTGGGTCAGCAACAGCTGCCGGGAGGCAACGTCACCGGGCTTGGCCGCTGCCGTCTGCAGGGCCGAAAAGAACGCCGTGAGGACCGAGCTGATGCCGGTATCGCGATCGGCCAGCAGCTTGTCGATGCTGGTGATCTGGTCCTGGAAGGCAACCGAGTCCGCCTGCAGCGAAGTCGCGGTCTGCAGTTGGTTGTCCAGGTAGGAGCTGTAGATGCGACGCACGTCCGACAGCGTGGTACCGGTACCCAGGAACCCCGCGCCGATGTTGTGCGAAGGCCCCGCCGCCTGAATCGTCTGCTGGCGCGAATAGCCACTGGTCGCGGCGTTGGCGATGTTGTTACTGGTTACCGACAAGGCCGCCTGGCTGGCACTCAGGCCACTCAGGCCGATGGAAATCAGGCTCGACATGATTTAGTCCTTTTATAGATTCGTGGTTCTGCCAGCCATGGCGTATTGCGGGGTTGTCTGCATTTGCTGGGCGATGCTGATGATCTTCTTCGCATAGCCCGGGTCGGTCGCATAACCTGCCTTTTGCAGCTCTCTTGCAAACTGCTCAGGGTTATCGGCCGAGGCCAACGCATCTTGATAGCGAGAATTGCCCTGCAGCAGGTTTACCAGGTCGTGGAAGCTGTCCTGGTACGAGTCATAGCTGCGGAAGGCTGCGGTTTCCTTGACGAACTGGCCATCACGGAACTCGCTGGTGATCGCCCGTGCCTGCTCACCCTGCCAGTTGCCGGTGGCCTTGATGCCGAACAGGTTGTGGCTGCTGCTGCCATCGGTATTGCGCATCACTGATTTGCCCCAGCCGGTTTCCAGTGCGGCCTGGGCCACCAGGTAACGCGGGTCGATGCCAATGCGCTTGGCGGCCTGCTCGGCCATCGGCAGCATGGTGGCAACGAATTCGTCACTGTCGGCAAAGGCCTTGTTCGGCGCCAGCGGGGGCTGGGCCACGGCGCGGCCGACAATGCGCAGGCCGTTGTCCGGCACAGCGAAAGCCTTGGCCACCTGCTGGCCGTCCCGGGCAGGCACGGCGGCGGCATTGGCACTGGCGGCCGATGGCACGATACCGGCCAGCAGGCGATCGGTGAGTTTGCTCGGCAAGGCCAGGCGCCGCGAGTTGAGCGCAGCGACGTCGTTGCGGGTGCTGACCGAGTCCGTGGCATGCACCGGCTCCGCCACCTTGTTGCCCCACAGCGCCGGACCACTGCCATCGGCACGCGGGAACGGGCTGGTATTGATCGATGCACTGCGGCCCTTGGTCAGCTGGCGCACCAGCACGTCCTGCAGGCCGATACCGCCACCTTCGCGGGACATGCTCACGGCCAGCTGCTGGTCGTACATGTCACGGTACTGCTTGACCGTTTCGGTGTTCATCGGGTTGTCATCGGCCAGCACGTCGCTGGCCTTGCGCGAGGCCTTGAGCATTTCGCTGATGAACAGCGACTCGAACTCCTGGGCCACCTTGCGCACGTTGGCTTCGCTGTCGCGGTCACCGTGCTTCAGAGCACTCAGGCGGTTGAGGTCGGTATAGGCACCGCTGTCGGCACTGCCGGAGACCTGGCTTTTGATATTCATCCGCGCCGTCCTCAGATCACGATCAGGTCGGCCTGCAAGGCGCCGGCCTGTTTCAGGGCTTCGAGAATGGCCATCAGGTCGCCGGGCGCCGCGCCCACCTGGTTCACCGCCCGGACGATCTCATCCAGTGTGGTGCCTGGGCCGAACTTGAACATCGGCTTGGCTTCCTGCTCGGCGTTGACCCGCGAGCGGGGCACCACGGCCGTCTGGCCATTGGAGAAGGCCCCCGGCTGGCTGACGATCGGGTCTTCGGTAATGGTCACGGTCAAGCTGCCGTGGGTCACCGCCGCGGGCGACACCTTGACGTTCTGGCCGATGACAATGGTGCCGGTACGCGAGTTGATGATGACCTTGGCCACCGCCTGGCCCGGGTCGATTTCGAGGTTCTCAAGGATCGACAGGTAATCCACGCGCTGGCTGGGGTCCATAGGCGCACTGACCCGCACCGAACCACCGTCCACGGCCTGGGCCACACCCGGACCAAGCAGCTCGTTGACCTTGTCGACGATACGCTTGGCCGTGGTGAAGTCCGGGCGATTCAGGTTCAGGGTCAGGCTGTTGCCCTGATTGAAGCCGCTCGGCACAGCCCGTTCAACGCTGGCACCGCCCGGAATACGACCCGCCGACGGAACGTTGACGGTGATCTTCGAGCCGTCACGGCCTTCGGCGTCAAAGCCACCCACCACCAGGTTGCCCTGGGCGATGGCGTAGACGTTCCCGTCGATACCCTTGAGCGGGGTCATCAGCAGGCTGCCGCCACGCAGGCTCTTGGAGTTACCGATCGACGACACGGTAATGTCCACCACCTGGCCGGGCTTGGCGAACGCCGGCAGGTCGGCATGCACCGACACCGCCGCGACGTTCTTCAACTGCACGTTGCCGGAGCCGGCCGGCACCTTGATGCCGAACTGCGACAGCATGTTGTTGAAGGTTTGCAGGGTGAACGGCGTCTGGGTGGTCTGGTCACCCGTGCCGTTCAGGCCCACCACCAGGCCGTAACCGATCAACTGGTTGGAACGCACGCCAGAAATGCTGGCGATGTCCTTCAGGCGCTCTGCCTGGGCACCGAAGGCACAGGACAGGAGCAGGGTTGCGGCAATCAGCTGCCTCACGTTGAACATGGTCATCCGTACTCAGAAAGGCCAAAGCGGGCTGATGAAGAAGCGGTCCAGCCACCCGGGCTGGCTGGCATCGGCGAACGAGCCGGTACCGGAATAAGTGATGCGCGCGTCGGCCACCCGGGTGGACGGCACGGTGTTGTCGGTGGCGATGTCATCGGCGCGGATCATGCCGGCAATGCGCACCAGCTCTTCGCCGGTGTTCAGGGTCAGCCACTTCTCGCCGCGCACGGCGATAATGCCGTTGGGTAGCACTTCGGCCACGGTCACGGTAATCGAACCGGTCAGGGTGTTGCCCTGGGTGGCCTTGCTGTCGCCCTTGGTGGCACGCTCGCCGTTGTAGCCGGCCTCCAGCGACAGATCACCACCGCCGAACGGGTTGTTGGTGTTCGGTGTGCTGCCAAACAGCGAGGTCAGGCCGATATCGGCCTTGCTGTTTTTCTGGATCTGCGAACCGGCGTTCTTGCTGGCCGAGGTTTTCTCGTTCAGGGTGATGGTGATGATGTCACCCACCCGGAACGCCTTGCGGTCGCTGTACAGGTTCTGCTCGAAACCGGCCTGGTAGATGGAACCGTTGTTGGCCGCTGCCGGTAACGGGGTGCGCGGCAGTACCGGCGCGTAGTACGGGTCGTTGGGCTTGGGCGTCGGGCCGACGCAACCTGCCAGCAACACCGCCCCCCCCAGGGCGAACACGGACAACAGACGATTCATGGTGCATACCTCACGGGTGTAACGAAGCGACAGGGCTTAGAGCTGTTGAGTCACGAACGACAGCATCTGGTCGGCGGTGGAAATGACCTTGGAGTTCATCTCGTAAGCGCGCTGGGTCGTGATCATGTTCACCAGCTCTTCCACGGTGCTGACGTTGGAGTTTTCCAGGGTCTGCTGCTGGGTGGTACCGAAGCCGTTCAAGCCCGGTGTGCCGACTTGCGGCGCACCACTGGCGGCAGTTTCCAGGAACAGGTTGTCGCCGATGGCCTGCAGGCCAGCCGGGTTGATGAAGTCGGCGGTCTGGATGTTGCCGATCACCTGCGCAGCCGGGTTGCCGGCGGTGGTGATCGATACGGTGCCGTCCTGGCCGACGGTGAAGGTTTGCGCGTCGTTCGGCACCACAACGGCAGGCTCGAGGGCGTAGCCATTGGCGGTGACGATCTGGCCGTCGGAGTTCAGGTGGAAGGTGCCGTCACGGGTGTACGACACTGTGCCGTCCGGCTGCAGAATCTGGAAGAAGCCACGGCCGTTGACCGCCATGTCCAGCGGGTTCTCGGTGGTTTGCAGGCTGCCAGCGACGAAGCTTTTTTGCGTGCCGACAATGCGCACACCGGTACCGACCTGTAGGCCCGAAGGCAGCTCGCTGTCCTGGGTCGACTGCGCGCCAGGCTGACGCTTGATCTGGTAGAGCAGGTCTGCGAATTCGGCGCGATCACGCTTGAAGCCGGTGGTGGAGACGTTGGCCAGGTTGTTGGAAATGACCGTCAGGTTGGTGTCCTGGGCGGACAGGCCGGTTTTAGCGACCCAAAGAGCCGGAAGCATATAGTTTCTCCTCGTGCGCCTGTTTTACGGCACCCGTTCAAAAGTGATTAGCCGATTTGCAAAACCCGAGCCATGGCTTCGTCGCCTTCCTTGGCCGTGTTCATCATCTTGACGTGCAGTTCGAACTGGCGAGACAGCGCCAGCACCGAGGTCATTTCCTCGACAGCATTGACGTTGCTGCCTTCCAGGAAGCCCGACACCACCCGAACGTTGACGTCGGCATCGGCCGGTTGGCCAGAAGCGGTATGGATCAAGCCATCCAGCCCTTTTTGCAGGCCTTTGGTGTCTGGGTTGACCAGCTTGATCCGGTCGACCTCGGCCATCACGCGGGGGTCTTCACCCATGGAGCGAATGCTGAGGGTGCCGTCGGCACCCACCTCAACCTTCTGCTCTGGCGGGATGGCAATCGGGCCACCGTTGCCGATCACCGGCATGCCGTTGCCGGCACGCAGCACGCCGAGGGCGTCGATGTTCAGGCTACCGGTACGCACGTAGGCTTCGCTGCCGTCCGGGGCCTGCACGGCAATGAAGCCCTTGCCGGTCACGGCGACATCCAGGTCACGCCCCGTCTCGACCAACGGGCCCTCGCTGAAGTCGGTGGCCGGGCGTTCGGTCATGGCAAAGGCGCGCGCCGGAAAGCTGTCGCCGAACACCGGCATCGAACGGGCCTGCTCCAGGTCACGCTGAAAACCGTTGGTGGAAATGTTCGCCAGGTTGTTGGCGTGGGCCTTTTGCGCCAGCGCGTTCTGGCTGGCGCCGGTCATGGCCACATAAAGCAACTTGTCCACAGTATCTCCTCTGCGCGTCGCTGCCGCGCTGTCACTGGCCAGGTCCGAAGCAATAATCGAACCAAGTCTGAAACCGCCTGTTTACAGGGGCTCCAGCGCAGCAAGGGGCAACAAACGTCAGTTTGTCGGCGGAAGTTTGCCGCCTGCGGCAAGGGCGTGCTCAGAAGGTGCGGCAAGCGGCGTTGTTGTAGGGGCCGGAATGGCGTACCCAGCCCTCGCCCGGGTTGTTGGCAGAGCACAGGTAGCGGCCGGTGGCCAGGCTTTGCCATTGGTAGAACGGGGCGGGAGCGGCCGAGAGCGGCAAGGCCATGGCCAGGAGGGCGGTGAGCATTAGCCGTTTCATGGGCGTGAACCTTGAAGAACCTGGGGCCGCTTTGCGGCCCCAATTACAGACAAAACCACCCTAGCAGGCGGCCATCAGGTCATCTGAATGATGGTCTGCATGATGGTGCTTTCGGTGGAAATGGTCTTGGCGTTGGCCTGGTAGTTGCTCTGCGCCTTGATCAGGTTGACCAGCTCACCGGTAAGGTCGACGTTGGAGTCTTCCAGCGCACCGCCAGTAATCTGGCCCAAGGTACCAGTATCCGGGGCGCCGATCACCGGCACACCCGAGCCATAGGATTCTTTCCAGCTGGTGCCACCCACCGGGGTCAGGCCCTCCAGGTTGGCAAAGTTGGCGATCGCCACCTGGCCGATCACCTTGTCCTGGCCATTGGTGAAGTTGGCGAACATATTGCCGCTTTCGTCGATGGTCAGGCCCGAGAGCTCACCCGTGGCAAAGCCATCCTGGCTCTTGGCAGTGGTGGCGGAGGCTGCGTTGTACTGGGTGGTACCGAGCATGTCCAGGTTCACCCCGGCGACGTTGGCGGTAGCGCCGTTGGCGCTCCACACACCGGCGGCGTTCTTCTGTGCCGGGATCCAGTTGTCGAGGGTGAAGGTCTTGTTGGCCGCGATGGTCATGCCACCGGCCACCGGGCCTGCCGTCATCGAGGCAGAATCCAGGGTGCCGTCAGACTTGAACGGCAGATTGTTGGCCAGCGGCGTGGTCGAGGCCGGGTTGGCCGGGTTGCGCCCGTCGATGGTGGTGTACATGGTCCAGGAGTTGCTGGTGGCGTCCTTGACGAAGTACTGGTTCAGCTGGTGCGCGTTACCCTGGCTGTCATACACGTCGGTATTGAACGTGTAGTTATAGGTGCTGGTATTGGTCGGATCGAACGGCGTCTGGCTGGGCGCAGTCGCAGTGGAGTTGAGGTTGACGTTCTCGGAGATGCGCCCGGTCGGGTTGGGCGTCAGGTTCGAGGTGTCGATCTGCAGGTTGGTCAGCACGCCCTGGACGATCTTACCGTTGGCATCCACTGCATAACCTTGCAGGTTGGAGCCCGACGAGTTGACCACGTAGCCGTCCTTGTCGCTGTAGAAAGCACCGGCACGGGTGTAGATCTTCGAGCCGTTGTCGTTCATCACGAAGAAGCCGTTGCCATCGATGGCCATGTCCAGCGCCTGGCCGGTGCCATTGATGTTGCCCGGCGTGAACAATTGCGACACAGCGGCAGTCTTCACACCCGTGCCGACCACGTTCTTGCCGGCACTGGTGCCGCGGATGGAGTTGGAATACTGGTCGGCGAACTCGGCGCGCGAGGACTTGAAGCCAGTAGTGGCAACGTTGGCAATGTTGTTGCCGGTAACGTTCAGGGCCTTGTTCGCTGCATAGAGGCCGCTAAGGCCGGTATTGAAAGACATGTGTAACTCCTGTCGTTTTGCTCAGGCCCTAGATGCCGATGCTTTGGATTTTGGAAAGCGCAACACTGCCCAGCCCAGCCAGGTTGAGCGTCATCTCAGAACCGTTGGTGCCCATGGTCACACTGGTAACGGAGGCCGGCAGGTTGGTGGTCATGGCCGTGGCCTTGCCGTCGATCGAAGCGGTGGCCTTGAAGGTGTAGGTACCGGCTGGCGCCGCTTCGCCGTCGTCGTTCAGGCCATTCCAGGTAAAGTCGACCTTGCCGGCTTTCTGGGTACCCAGGTCGAGGGTGCGTACCAGCTTGTCATCCTTGTCGTAGATGCCCACCGAGGTGGCGGTGCTGGACGACGTCAGGTTGACCGTGCCTTTCATATCCTTGCTGGTGTCGACCACAGCCTTGTCGGTCTGGACAATTACATTGCGCCCGACCAGTGACGAGGCCTGCAACGCCTGGGAAGACTGCAACCCTGCCGCGATATAGGTCACAGAATCGTTCAGCGACTGCATGCTCTCGAGGCTGCTGAACTGCGCCAGCTGCGCCACGAACTCGCCGTTTTCCTGTGGATCGAGCGGGTTCTGGTTCTTCATCTGGGTAACCAGCAACTGCAGAAAAGCATCTTTGCCCAGCGCGCTGCCGGCAGCGCCGGTGCTGCTGTCGGTCTTGGACGTCTGCTTCTGCAGCGAGGTCAGGTACGCGCTGCTGACGTCAGAGGTGGAATTGGTGGTGGTCATGTCGGCTTCCTATCACTGCCCCAGGGTCAGGACTTTCTGCATCATGCTCTTGGCCGTGTTCATCAGCTCGGCGTTGGTCTGAAACGCACGGCTAGCGGAGATCATGTCTGCCATCTCCTCGACCACATTGACGTTCGGGTAATAGACGTAGCCGTCCTTGTTCGCCGCCGGATGATTGGGCTCGTAGCGTGCTTCCAGGGTGCTCTGATCCTCGACGATGCCTTTTACCTGCACGCCCTGCCCTGCTTCGCCCTGGTCTTCGAACAGCGACTGGCTGCTGCCGGCTTGCGCATCCTGGAAGGTGGTGGCGAACACGGGGTGGCGGGCGCGGTACGTCTGGTCGATGCTCGAAGAAACGGTTTCGGCGTTGGCAATGTTGGAAGCGACGGTGTTAAGGCGCGTGTTCTGCGCGCTCATGCCGCTACCGGCAATATTGAAGACACTGGAAAGGGACATGGTCATTCTCCCCGCAGGGCCGATACCAGCCCTTTGAATTTGCTGTTGAGCAAAGTGAAGCTGGCCTGGAAGCCAATGGCGTTTTCGGTGTAGTTCGATTGCTCGATCTGCGCGTCCACGGTGTTCTGGTCGATCGACGGCTGCAGCGGCGTGCGGTACTTGAGGGTATCGTCGGCTGCGATGGCGAGGCCTTCGGCTTCGATGTGGCGGCTATTGGTGCGATCCATGGCGAAACGGCCGCTTTGCTGCTTGTCGCTTTCGGCGGCCAGCACAGAGGCGAAGTCCATGTCACGCGCCTTGTAGTTGGGCGTGTCGGCGTTGGCGATGTTGTTGGCCAGCACTTCGGCGCGCTGGGCGCGGAAGCCCAGAGCCTTTTCGTGAATACCAAGCGCCTTGTCGAAGCTGATGCTCATGTCGGGGAAACCTTCGGAGGTTGACCGGAATATCGTTGAGCAAGGTATAGCAAGGGCTGTGCCAACCCATGCAAAGCCCGCAAATACGGGGCTACGAGGCGCAGTGCTGTCAGGGTGATGCCAGAAAAGCGGCAAAGGCCTTCCGCCCACGGCGGCGAAAGCGGCAATTGCCGGGCGGCAAATGCGGCAAATCAAAAAATTGACGTCAGGGATTTTCCT
>NZ_JBNRIK010000007.1:0-18166 GCF_053557975.1 Pseudomonas sp. XP2 | reverse complement strand
CCCGCGAAGAGGCCGGCACATACAGCAAAAAGGCCGGCAGTTTTCGCTGCCAGCCTTCTTGATTACTTGGCCTGGTAGATGATCCCCGGGCTGCACTGGACCATCTGGTAATGGTCCGGCAACCCGTTCAGCGCTTCCGAAGCACCAAGGAACAGGTAGCCACCTGGCTTCAGTGTGCTGTGAATGCGCAGCAGGATGTCCCGTTTCACCTGCGCCGAGAAGTAAATCAGCACGTTGCGGCAGAACACGATGTCGAACTTGCCCAGGGCGGCATAGCTGTCGAGCAGGTTGAACGAGCGGAACTCGACGCGGCTGCGAATCGCCGGCTTGACCGCCCAGCGCCCCGGCCCCTTGGGGTCGAAGTAGCGCTGCAGGCGCTCCTGGGACAAGCCGCGGGCGATGGCCAGGCTGTCATACTCACCGGTCTTGCAGTTGGTCAGCATGGTGCCGGACAGGTCGGTGGCAACGATCTGCGCGCCCATCTTCAATTGGCCAAGGTTGCTGCGCTCGAACTCGTCGATGGCCATCGAAATGGAATACGGCTCCTGGCCCGACGAACAGGCCGCCGACCACATGCGCAGGCGCTGGCCGGGGTTGTTGCGGATGAACTCGGGAATCACCTTGTTCTTCAGCACTTCGAACGGGTAGGTATCGCGAAACCACAGGGTTTCGTTGGTGGTCATCGCATCCACCACCTGCTCACGCAAACCACCGCGCGGCTGGGCCTGGATGCGTTGCACCAGTTCGCCCAGGCTCTTGATGCCCTGTTGCTCCATCAGCTTGTTGAGACGGCTGGAAACCAGGTACTGCTTATTCTCGCCCAGCAGGATGCCACAGGCTTTCTCCAGGAATACCCGGAACTGTTCGAAATCCAAATTACCCGTAGACACTCTTGCCGCCTCTTTTCAATCACTGGTGCCGGGGGCGTGCCCCCGGCTGCTTCAATGCGCTGCCTTGATCCGGTCGACCACCCGCTGGGCCAGGTCGTCCGGCTTGAACTTGGCCAGGAAGTCATCGGCACCGACCTTCTTGACCATTGCCTGGTTGAACACCCCGGAAAGCGAAGTATGCAGGCAGATGTGCAATTTTTGCATGCGCGGGTCGCTGCGGATCTCCGCCGTTAGCGTATAGCCGTCCATTTCCGGCATTTCAATGTCCGAGATCATCATCAGGAACTCTTCTTCCGGCTTTTTGCCCTCCTCCACCAGCTGGCGCAGGTAGTTCAGGGCCTGACGGCCATCATTGAGCGCCACCACCTCCACCCCCACGGTCTGCAGGCAGCGGCTGACCTGCTTGCGTGCCACCGACGAATCGTCCACGGTCAGCACCCGCATCAGCACGGCCTTGTCCTGCGTCTCGGCATCGATCACCCCGGCCGAGACCGACTCGGACGACGGCGACACTTCGGCCAGCACCTTCTCCACATCGATGATCTCGACCATGCGGTTGTCCACCCGGGTGACCGCCGTCAGGTAGTGGTCACGGCCGGTGCCCTTGGGTGGCGGATGGATCTCTTCCCAGTTCATGTTGACGATGCGCTCCACCGAGTGCACCAGAAAGCCCTGGGTCTTGGTGTTGTACTCGGTGATGATCACGAAGCTGTTGCGCGTCTCTTCCTGCAGCGGCCGCAACCCGGTGGCCATCGACAAGTCGAGGATCGGGATGGTCGCCCCGCGAATGTTGGCAACGCCACGCACCACCGGGTGCGCCTTGGGCAGCAGGGTCAGCGCAGGGCATTGCAGCACTTCCCTGACCTTGAACACGTTGATGCCGTAAAGCTGTTCGCCGTTGAGGCGGAACAGCAGCAATTCCAGGCGATTCTGCCCCACCAGCTGCGTGCGCTGGTTGACCGAATCCATAACACCCGCCATGCCAGACTCCTTATCTTTCAGCCTTTCGTTGCAACTCAGGTTACGAGTCGGCACGGGCTTTGCTTTTTTGAGCGTCATGCATACGAAAACGACATTTTTCCGACGATTGACGCGCCTGCTGACGGGCTCGCTGGCCACGTTGTGCCTGCTGGTGCCCGGCGTTCGCACGGTAGCGGACGCGCTCACCTTGCCTGAACAGCTTATCGGTGTCACCCAAGGGTTTCTTGAATTCACCGTCGAAGATTACCTGGCTACCACCCAGACCCCCGGCCGCTATGAAATCCAGGTCAACCCGCTGGACCCACGCCTGCGCATGCCGTTGTGCAGCCAGCAGCTGGACGCCTCGCTGGAAAGCCCTTCCCTGCCACTTGGCCGGGTAACGGTACGGGTGCGCTGCGACAGTGCGGCCCCGTGGACGGTGTTTGTCCCGGCCACGGTACGGCTGTTCCGCGACGTGGTGGTGGTCACCCGCCCGCTCAAGCGCGACAACACAGTGGGCGAAGGCGACGTGGCCCTGCGCGAGCGCGATGTCGGCACCCTTGGCCAGGGTTTTCTGACCGAACTGGACCAGGCGGTGGGCATGAAGATGCTGCGCCCCACGGTGATCGACCAGGTACTTACCCCGCAACATCTGGAGCAGGCCGAGGTGGTGCGCAAGGGCGACCAGGTGGTGATCATCGCCCGCAGCGGCAGCCTGAGCGTGCGCATGCCGGGCGAGGCCCTTAGCAAAGGCGGACTGAGCGAACAGATACGGGTACGCAACCTGAATTCCAAACGGGTGGTCAAGGCCAGGGTGACGGGCCCGGGCCAGGTCGAGGTGAGCATGTAGCCCGCCACAGATTGCGCTGGCAGGGAGGAACCGCTTTTCCTAAACTGTGTCAGAGAACGGGTTGGCGAGCTTGCTGACAGGCGGCCAAGCATTTGTGCCTAAAGTTTCTTTCGGGCTGGCCGAAAACAAGGCAAGCGTCCAAATACCCAGAGGTTCCTGATCATGGTCATCGACTTCAGTCGTTTGAATAACTCTCCGTCCGTCACGGGCGGCGTGCGCGGCAACACCGCGGCGGGCAATGCCGAAAAACCGGCAGCCAGCCAGGAAGCGGTGAAAGACACCAGCGCCAGCGGAGAAGCGGTACACCTCAGCCAAGAGGCACAGCAGTTGCAAAAGGTCAGCGACAAGCTGCGCGACGAGCCGGTTGTCAACAGTGCCCGTGTGGCCCAGTTGAAACAGGCGATCGCCGACGGCAGCTACCAGGTCGATGCCGGCCGGGTCGCCAGCAAACTGCTCGATTTCGAAGCCCAGCGCTGACCCTTCGGCGCGCTGACTTCACGGACGCTAGAAAAGCCAAGAGTTAGCCATGCACGACACCACCTTGCTGCAACTGATCGAAGATGACATTGCCCCGATGCAGGAACTGCTCGACCTTCTGAATAAAGAAGCGATCGCCCTGCATGGCCGCGACATGCCGCTGCTGGAACAGATCCTGGCGCGCAAGCAGTCGCTGATCATCTTGCTCGAGCAGCATGGCCAGCGCCGCAGCCAGTTGCTCGGCAGCCTGGGCCTGAGTGCCGATCGCACTGGCGTGCAGGCGGTAGCCGCACAATCGCCCCATGGCGACGCGATGCTGCAGCGGCTCGACATGCTGTCGAAACTGATGGACGACTGCCAGCAGGTCAACCAGACCAACGGCCGGATCATCCAGGTACAGCAACACGTCACCAACAACCAGATCAGAATCCTCATGGGCGGCGACTCACCGTCGCTCTACGATAGCCGAGGCAGCACCTCGCCGCTGGCCAAGCCACGGGCCCTCAGCCAAGTGTGATTTTTCTATCAAGGCACGGAACATACTGGCAAAATGCCGTTACTTGCGTGTGTCGCTTTTGCCTGGAGAACGATAAGCCGTGTTCAATGAAACCGAAGCCCCGCAACCGCCAAAGGTGCTGAACACCCCCTTGGAGATTGCGGCCAACTTGCGGCAGCTGCAGGAAAGCCACGACCCCCTGATCATCACCTTCCATGACCGCAGCCAGCGCTTCCAGAGCTATGTGGTGCACGTGGACCGTGAAAGCAACACCCTGGCACTGGACGAGATGATCCCGCGCGACGGTGAAAAATTCATCGAAAACGGCGAGCACTTCCGCGTTGAGGGCTTTCACGATGGCGTACGCATCGCCTGGGAATGCGACCACGCGCTGAAGATCACCGAAGTCAACGGCCACCGCTGCTACAGCGGTGCCATGCCGCAGGAGATGACCTACCACCAGCGCCGCAACGCCTTCCGCGCCGCGCTGAAGCTGTCGCAACTGGTCGACATCATTCTCGATGGCACCCACCTGAAGGGTAACGGCGCCCTGCGTGGCAAGCTGCTGGACATCTCGGCCACCGGGTGCAAACTGCGCTTTGAAGGCAATGTCGAAGATCGCCTGCAGCTGGGCCAGGTGTACGAACGTTTCAAGGCGGGTAACCCGCTGGGCCTGGTGGACACCATGGTCGAACTGCGGCACCTGCACTATGAAGAGCGCATCAATACCAC
Source organism: Pseudomonas sp. XP2 (assembly GCF_053557975.1). Lineage (NCBI taxonomy): Bacteria > Pseudomonadati > Pseudomonadota > Gammaproteobacteria > Pseudomonadales > Pseudomonadaceae > Pseudomonas > Pseudomonas sp. XP2. The sequence continues at coordinate 13,761 of NZ_JBNRIK010000007.1, read as the reverse complement.
CTTTGCCGGCGTGCGCTTCCACAACCTGAGCGGGCAGGCACAGCGCAAGATCGAGAGCTTTGTGTATCAGCTGCAGCGTGAGGCGCGGCGGTTTGACAAAGACGACTATTGATCGTCGCCTGAATGCGAAAACGCCACCTGCTGAGGTGGCGTTTTCATTTGCGTTCTTCCTGCCCCGGCCTCTTCGCGGGGCAAGCCCGCTCCCACAGTGGTGGCGTCAAACCTGAGGCTATACAGTACCTGTGCGAAGAGGCCAGTGCAGGCTTATACCGACTTGCTGACCTCCTCCGGTTCAGCAGCCTGTTGCTCAGCACCTTTATCTTCTTCCTCGGTATCCTCAGCCGCCACCGGCGCCTGCATCACGTCCTGCACGGTCTGCTCATCCACCCGAGGGTCCAGCGCCGCCGACAAGGGCGAACCGGCTGCCGGCATCGCCACGTGGCCCAGCGGCGCATCCTGCACCTGGTGCAGCCCGGTAACCGCCTTCGGCCGAATGCGCCACACCAGCACCAAGGCGAAAAATACAAAGAACGCATACAGCATCTGCGCGCCCAGCATTTTCATCAGAACGCCCGCCGCCAATGGCCCGATACACGCGCCTACGCCGTAGGTGACCAGCAACATGGCCGTCAGCGACACCCGCCGCTCGCTTTCCACGTGGTCGTTGGAAAACGCCACCGCCAGCGGGTACAGGCAGAACTGCAGCAACGAAATCAGGAAGCCGAACCCGAACAGCAACTCCAGCGGCACACTGGGCAGTATCGCCAATGGCGCAGCGGCCAGCGCCAGGCCTATTGCCACGCTGCGGATCAGCACCGCCCGGTCGTAACGGTCAGACAACCAGCCCAGCGGCCACTGCACCAGCAGGCCGGCAAAAATGCAGCTACCCATGAACAGACCGATCTGCTCGGTCGTCATCCCTTGGCTTGAGGCATACAAAGGCGCCAGGCCGTAGAACGAGCCAACGATCAACCCCGAGCCCAATACCGTACTGAGCGACTGCGGCACGCGCTTGATGAAGAACTTCGGCTCCATCGGTGCCGGGCGCAAGGGTGCCGGGTGAATACGCCGGGTCATTGCCACCGGCACCAGGCACAGGGCAAAGCACATCGCCACCAGCATCAGCAGCTCCGGGCCAAGCTCAGGGTGCACCACCAGAATCAGCTGGCCGAGCACCAGCCCCAGGTACGAGGCGATCATGTAGCCGCTGAACACCGCGCCGCGGTGCTTCACATCGGCCTGCTCGTTGAGCCAGCTTTCAATGACCATGTACTGGCACATCATCCCCAGGCCGACGATCATCCGCAGCCCGACCCAGGCCGGTAGCCAACTGGTCATGCCATGGCCAAGTACCGCCGCGCCGACGATACCGGCGCAGGTGGCATAAGCGCGAATGTGCCCTACCCGGCCAATCAGCCGGTGGCCGACCTTGCCGCCGACGGCCAGGCCAAAGTAGTTGGCCGCCATCAACGCACCCACCCACAGGCTGTCGACATGGTCGGCCGCCAGGCGCAGGGCCAGGTAGGTACTGAGCAGGCCAGAACCGATCAACATCATCAGCGCGGCGAAATACAACGACTGAAACGGCTTCCATACATTTCGCATACGTACCGAGAAGCTCCCTGATCAGGTGACGGTTGGGTGCTAGAAGCATACGGGCAAAAATTGTGTCGCGCAGGCCCCGGCAGCGAAATAGCGCTGCCAGGGCGTGTCCGGTGCAGGTGATGTCGCGATCAGGCCTGCGCCGCCAGCACCCGGCGCTCCCACGGGGTGATCTCGTCGAAGAAATCAGTCAGCTCCAGGGTTTTGCTGGCGATGTAGCCTTCGATGAACTCGCTGCCGAACAGTTCCCGTGCCAGCGCGCTGCGCTTGAGCCGTTCGAGGGCGGCATGCAGGGTACATGGCAGGCTCAGGTGCTCGGGCACTTCGAACTCGCCCTGGATGGCCGGCGATGGCTGCAGGCGCTGCTCGATGCCGTGCAACCCGGCGGCCAGGCTGGCGGCGATGGCCAGATAGGGGTTGGCGTCGGCGCCGGGCAGGCGGTTTTCGACCCGCCGCGCTGCCGGTGCACTGGCCGGAATGCGCAGGCCGGCGGCACGGTTGTCCTCGGACCAGCAGGCATTGTTTGGCGAGGCATAGGGGTGGCACAGGCGCTGATAGGAATTGACGTTGGGCGCGAACAGCGCGGTGAAGTCGGCCATGCACGCCTGCAGGCCACCGATGAAATGGTGGAAGGTGTCGGTCGGCCGGCCTTGCTCGTCATTAAACACGTTACGCCCGCTGCCGGTTTCGACCAGGCTCTGGTGAATGTGCATGGAGCTGCCGGGCGTGCGCGCCAACGGCTTGGCCATGCACACCACGGTCAGCCCATGCTTGAGCGCCACTTCCTTGAGCAGGTGCTTGAACAGGAAGGTCTGGTCAGCCAGCACCAGCGGGTCGCCGTGCAACAGGTTGATCTCGAACTGGCTGACGCCCATTTCGTGCATGAACGTGTCGCGCGGCAGGCCGAGCGCAGCCATGCAGTGGTACACCTCTTTGAAGAACGGTCGCAGGCCGTTGTTGGAGCTGACACTGAACGCCGAATGGCCTAGCTCGCGGCGGCCATCGCTGCCAACGGGAGGCTGGAACGGCTGCTGCGGGTCGCTGTTGGGGGCAAACACGAAGAATTCGAGCTCGGTCGCCACCACAGGCGCCAACCCCAGCGCGGCATAGCGGGCGATCACCGCCTTGAGCTGGCCCCGGGTGGACAGTGCCGAGGGCCGGCCATCCAGTTCATTGGCATCGCAGATGGCCAGGGCGCGGCCGTCGCTGCTCCAGGGCAGGCGATGCACCTGGCTGGGTTCGGCCACCAGCGCCAGGTCACCGTCGTCGCTGCCGTAGAATTTCGCCGGTGGGTAACCGCCCATGATGCATTGCAGCAACACTCCCCGGGCCATCTGCAGGCGGCGGCCTTCCAAAAAGCCTTCGGCAGTCATCACCTTGCCGCGCGGGACGCCGTTGAGGTCGGGGGTGACGCATTCGATTTCATCGATGCCGTGAAGCTGAGCAGTGCTCATGACGCTTGTCCTTGTTGTTGTACGCTGACAACAACATAGGCTGGGGGTGTTTAAAATATCAAGCACCCGCTTTCAACACCGCGTGCTCCCCTTCGCGGGCATGCCCGCTCCCACAGGTACGGCGCCGCCCTTGAAGTTAGCGAGATCCGTGTGGGAGCGGGCGCGCCCGCGAAGAGGCCAGCACTGGCAACCTCTATTCCCGCAAGGTCATGCCGTTGGCCGGCAGCGGCAAAGCCGTCTTGTACCGCACCTGCTTCAAGGCAAAACTCGAGCGGATATTCGCCACCCCCGGCAACCGCGTCAGGTAGTCAAGAAACCGCTCCAGCGCCTGAATGCTCGGCAGCAGTACCCGCAACAGGTAATCCGGGTCCCCGGTCATCAAGTAGCACTCCATCACCTCGGGCCGTTCGGCAATTTCCTCCTCGAAGCGGTGCAACGACTGCTCCACCTGCTTTTCCAGGCTGACATGGATGAACACGTTTACATCCAGCCCCAGCGCTTCGGGTGACAGCAACGTCACCTGTTGGCGGATTACCCCGAGTTCTTCCATGGCCCGCACGCGGTTGAAACAGGGCGTGGGCGACAGGTTGACCGAGCGGGCCAGCTCGGCGTTGGTAATGCGGGCGTTTTCCTGCAGGCTGTTGAGAATGCCGATATCGGTACGATCGAGTTTGCGCATGAGACAAAATCACCGGTTTTTTGTGTTTATGCGGAATGTTTATCTGCACCGCTCGGCAAAGGCAATCAACTTGAGAGAAAAATTCTCCTGCCGGACCACTAAGATGTAGATGACGCTGACCTACCAGTCACAAGCCGGTGTTCAGCGGCGGCCGCTTCAGAGCTCACAAAAACAAATACCCGAGCGAGCGTAAAAAGCATGAACGAGTACGCCCCCCTGCGTTTGCATGTGCCCGAGCCCACCGGCCGGCCAGGCTGCCAGACCGATTTTTCCTACCTGCGCCTCAACGACGCAGGTCAAGCCCGTAAACCCCCCGTCGATGTCGAGGCTGCCGACACTGCCGACCTGGCTCACAGCCTGGTCCGCGTGCTCGATGAGCAGGGCGACGCCCAAGGCCCTTGGGCTGAAGACATCGACCCGCAAGTCCTGCGCCAAGGCATGCGTGCCATGCTCAAGACGCGGATTTTCGACAGCCGCATGGTGGTTGCCCAGCGCCAGAAGAAGATGTCCTTCTACATGCAGAGCCTGGGCGAAGAAGCCATCGGCAGCGGCCAGGCGCTGGCGCTGAACCGTACCGACATGTGCTTCCCTACCTACCGCCAGCAAAGCATCCTGATGGCGCGAGACGTGTCGCTGGTCGAAATGATCTGCCAGCTGTTGTCCAACGAACGCGACCCGCTCAAGGGGCGCCAGCTACCAATCATGTACTCGGTACGCGAGGCTGGCTTCTTCACCATCAGCGGTAACCTGGCGACCCAGTTCGTGCAGGCGGTCGGCTGGGCCATGGCCTCGGCGATCAAGGGCGATACCAAGATCGCCTCGGCGTGGATCGGCGACGGTGCCACAGCCGAGTCAGACTTTCACACCGCCCTCACCTTTGCCCACGTGTACCGCGCCCCGGTAATCCTCAACGTGGTCAACAACCAGTGGGCCATTTCTACCTTCCAGGCCATCGCCGGTGGCGAATCGACCACCTTCGCCGGCCGTGGCGTGGGCTGCGGCATTGCCTCGCTGCGGGTGGACGGCAACGACTTTGTCGCTGTCTACGCCGCCTCGCGCTGGGCAGCCGAACGCGCCCGCCGCGGCCTAGGCCCAAGTCTGATCGAGTGGGTCACCTACCGTGCCGGCCCGCACTCGACCTCGGACGACCCCTCCAAGTACCGCCCTGCCGATGACTGGAGCCACTTCCCGTTGGGCGACCCGATCGCCCGCCTGAAGCAGCACCTGATCAAGATCGGCCACTGGTCCGAGGAAGAGCACCAGGCCACCACGGCCGAATTCGAGGCTGCGGTCATTGCCGCACAAAAAGAAGCCGAGCAGTACGGCACCCTGGCCAACGGTCACATCCCAAGCGCCGCCTCGATGTTCGAGGACGTGTACAAGGAGATGCCCGACCACCTGCGCCGTCAACGCCAGGAACTGGGGGTTTGAGATGAACGATCACAACAACAGCATCAACCCGGAAACCGCCATGGCCACCACTACCATGACCATGATCCAGGCCCTGCGCTCGGCCATGGATGTCATGCTTGAGCGCGACGACAATGTGGTTGTCTACGGCCAGGACGTCGGCTACTTCGGTGGCGTGTTCCGCTGCACCGAAGGCCTGCAGAACAAGTACGGCAAGTCCCGCGTGTTCGACGCGCCAATCTCCGAAAGCGGTATCGTCGGTACCGCCGTGGGCATGGGCGCCTACGGCCTGCGCCCGGTCGTGGAAATCCAGTTCGCCGACTACTTCTACCCGGCCTCCGACCAGATCGTCTCGGAAATGGCGCGCCTGCGTTACCGCTCAGCCGGCGAGTTCATCGCCCCGCTGACCCTGCGCATGCCGTGCGGCGGTGGCATCTATGGCGGCCAGACCCACAGCCAGAGCCCGGAAGCGATGTTCACCCAGGTGTGCGGCCTGCGCACTGTCATGCCATCCAACCCGTATGACGCCAAAGGCCTGCTGATTGCCTCGATCGAATGCGACGACCCGGTGATCTTCCTGGAGCCCAAGCGCCTGTACAACGGCCCGTTCGACGGCCACCACGACCGCCCGGTAACGCCGTGGTCGAAGCACCCACACAGTGCTGTGCCAGACGGCTACTACACCGTACCGCTGGACAAGGCCGCCATTACCCGCCCCGGCAATGACGTGACCGTGCTCACCTACGGCACCACGGTGTACGTGGCCCAGGTGGCCGCCGAGGAAAGCGGCGTCGATGCTGAAGTGATCGACCTGCGCAGCCTGTGGCCGCTGGACCTGGACACCATCGTCGAGTCGGTGAAAAAGACCGGCCGCTGCGTGGTGGTGCACGAGGCCACCCGTACCTGCGGCTTCGGTGCCGAGCTGGTGTCGTTGGTGCAAGAGCACTGCTTCCACCACCTGGAGGCGCCCATCGAGCGCGTCACCGGCTGGGACACCCCCTACCCTCACGCGCAGGAATGGGCGTATTTCCCAGGGCCTTCGCGGGTAGGTGCGGCATTGAAAAAGGTCATGGAGGTCTGAATGGGCACGCACGTCATCAAGATGCCGGACATTGGCGAAGGCATCGCACAGGTCGAGTTGGTGGAATGGTTCGTCAAGGTCGGCGACATGATCGCCGAAGACCAGGTGGTGGCCGACGTCATGACCGACAAGGCCACTGTGGAAATCCCTTCGCCGGTCAGCGGCAAGGTGCTGGCACTGGGCGGCCAGCCCGGTGAAGTGATGGCGGTCGGTAGCGAACTGATCCGCATCGAAGTGGAAGGCAGCGGCAACCATGTGGATGTGCCTCAGGCCAAACAGATAGAAACGCCCGCCGCCCCTGTGGCAGCCAAGCCGGAACTGCAGAAAGACGTAAAACCCGCTGCGTACCAGGCACCCGTCAACCACGAAGCTGCGCCCATCGTGCCGCGCCAGCCGGGCGACAAGCCGCTGGCCTCACCGGCGGTGCGCAAGCGTGCGCTGGATACCGGTATCGAACTGCGCTATGTGCACGGCAGCGGCCCGGCCGGGCGCATCTTGCACGAAGACCTTGACGCCTTCATGAGCAAGCCGCAGAGCGCCGCCGGGCAAGCCCCCAATGGCTATGCCAAGCGCACCGACAGCGAGCAGGTGCCGGTGATCGGCCTGCGCCGCAAGATCGCCCAGCGCATGCAGGATGCCAAGCGCCGGGTCGCGCACTTCAGCTATGTGGAAGAAATCGACGTCACCGCCCTGGAAGCCCTGCGCCAGCAGCTCAACAGCAAGTACGGCGACAGCCGCGGCAAGCTGACGCTGCTGCCGTTCCTGGTGCGTGCCTTGGTCGTGGCGCTGCGTGACTTCCCGCAGATCAACGCCACCTACGACGACGAAGCGCAGGTCATCACCCGCCATGGCGCGGTGCATGTAGGCATTGCTACCCAGGGTGACAACGGCCTGATGGTGCCAGTGCTGCGCCATGCCGAAGCGGGCAGCCTGTGGGCCAATGCCGGCGAGATTTCGCGCCTGGCCAACGCTGCGCGCACCAACAAGGCCAACCGCGAGGAGCTGTCGGGTTCAACCATCACCCTGACCAGCCTGGGCGCCCTCGGCGGCATCGTCAGCACTCCGGTGGTCAACACCCCGGAAGTGGCAATTGTCGGCGTCAACCGCATGGTTGAGCGGCCGGTGGTGATCGACGGCCAGATCGTCGTGCGCAAGATGATGAACCTGTCCAGCTCGTTCGACCACCGCGTGGTCGACGGCATGGACGCCGCGCTGTTCATCCAGGCCGTGCGTGGCCTGCTCGAACAACCCGCCTGCCTGTTCGTGGAGTGAGCATGCAACAGACTATCCAGACTACCCTGTTGATCATCGGCGGTGGCCCTGGTGGCTACGTGGCCGCCATCCGCGCCGGGCAACTGGGCATCCCTACCGTGCTGGTGGAAGGCCAGGCACTGGGCGGTACCTGCCTGAACATCGGCTGCATTCCGTCCAAGGCGCTGATCCATGTGGCCGAGCAGTTCCACCAGACTTCACGCTTTGCCGGGCCGTCGGACCTGGGCATCAGCGTTGCTTCGCCGCGCCTGGACATCGGCCAGAGCGTGGCCTGGAAGGACGGCATCGTCGACCGCCTGACCACCGGGGTAGCTGCCCTGCTGAAGAAGCACGGGGTCAAGGTGATTCACGGCTGGGCGAAGGTGCTTGATGGCAAGCAGGTCGAGGTTGATGGCCAGCGCATCCAGTGCGAACACCTGTTGCTGGCCACCGGTTCCAGCAGCGTCGAACTGCCGATGCTGCCGCTGGGTGGGCCAGTGATTTCCTCGACCGAAGCGCTGGCACCGACGGCACTGCCGCAACACCTGGTGGTGGTGGGCGGGGGCTATATCGGCCTTGAGCTGGGCATTGCCTACCGCAAACTGGGCGCGCAGGTCAGCGTAGTGGAGGCGCGTGAGCGCATCCTGCCGACTTACGACAGCGAATTGACCGCCCCGGTGGCCGAGTCGTTGAAGAAGCTGGGCATCGCCCTGCACCTTGGCCACAGCGTCGAAGGTTACGAAAACGGTTGCCTGCTGGCCAACGACGGCAAGGGCGGGCAACTGCGCCTGGAAGCCGACCAGGTGCTGGTGGCCGTGGGCCGCCGGCCACGCACCCAAGGCTTCAACCTGGAATGCCTGGACCTGAAAATGAACGGCGCCGCCATTGCCATCGACGAACGCTGCCAGACCAGCATGCACAACGTGTGGGCCATCGGCGACGTGGCCGGCGAACCGATGCTGGCACACCGGGCCATGGCCCAGGGCGAGATGGTGGCCGAAATCGTCGCCGGCAAGGCACGCCGCTTCGAGCCTGCCGCGATTGCTGCTGTGTGCTTCACCGACCCGGAAGTGGTAGTGGTCGGCAAAACCCCGGAGCAGGCCAGCCAGCAAGGGCTGGACTGCATCGTCGCGCACTTCCCGTTTGCCGCCAACGGCCGGGCGATGAGCCTGGAATCGAAGAGCGGTTTCGTGCGCGTGGTGGCGCGCCGGGACAATCACCTGATCCTGGGCTGGCAAGCGGTTGGCGTGGCGGTTTCCGAACTGTCTACGGCGTTTGCCCAGTCGCTGGAGATGGGCGCGTGCCTGGAGGATGTGGCCGGCACCATCCATACCCACCCGACGCTGGGTGAGGCGGTACAGGAAGCGGCATTGCGCGCCCTGGGCCACGCCCTGCATATCTGACACTGAAGCGGCCGAGGCCGATTTGGCCCGCTGCGCCGAGAGGCGCCGCGGGTCTTTTTTCATTCAGGCCACAGGACGATCCAGTAACAGGCACCGCTCCCACAATCACCGCGCGCTACTCGGCTATGGCGTTCTTGCCTGCCGCCTTGGCCCGGTACAGCGCCTTGTCGGCGCGCGCCAGCAGCGCAGGCTGGTCCTCTCCTTCCTGCCATTGGACCACGCCATAGCTCAGGGTCAGCCGGCAATCGCCCACAGGCTCCAGCTGCTCAATCACCTGACGCAAGCGTACCGCCACCTCAAGTGCATCCCTCAGCGTGGTCTGCGGCAGTACAAGGACAAACTCATCCCCGCCCCAGCGGGCCAACAGGTCCAGTTCACGCTGGCAGGTGCGCAGGTTTTCGGCCACCCGCACCAGCGCCGCATCGCCCCTAGCATGGCCGTAGCGGTCGTTGATCGGCTTGAAGTCATCCATGTCCATGGCGATCAGCGACAACGGCTGGCGGAAGCGCTTGGCCCGCTCGCACTCCAGTTGCAGGGTCTTGTCCAACCGATAGCGGTTGGCAATGCGGGTCAATGCATCGCGCTCGGCCAACTCGCGGTTTTCGTCCAGTTGCCGCTGCAACTGCTGGTTCACCCAGGACAGCTCGCGAGTGCGCTCGGCCACTAGGCACTCCAGCGACTGGTTCTTCTGTTCCAACTGGGCCACCCGGCGTTTGCCGGCATCGATATTACGGTGCGCCCCGAGCATGCGCGCCACCGAACCGTCCTGGTTATGGGCAATGATGTAGCCGCTGTCTTCGATCCACAGATAGCTGCCATCCTGGCAACGACAGCGGTATTCGATGAGGTAGCGCTCGTTGCGCTGGTTGATATACGCCTCGAAATGCGCCATTACCCGCGGGTAGTCCTCCGGATGGATCACGCTTTCCCAGGTGAGGACTGAATTGGCCATTGAATGGCTGGTGTAGCCGAGCATGGCGTACCAGCCCGGGTTGCGATAGACGTAGCCGGTATTGGCATTCCAGTCCCAGATGCCATCGCTTATCAACTCGAACAAGGTGTGCAATTGCTGTTCACTGAAGCCGGCGGGTGCCGGCCCGGTTTCCTGATTCATGGACGCTCTCCCTGATGCCCAGCAACTGCGCCCCGTTCACGGGGCTGCCGACAGTGGTGGTAATTGCCGCAGGCGGCAAGAGGATGCTTGAACCGGCAAGCATATGCCCCCCGTGCTGCCACCGGAAATAGTCGCAACGCGCTATTTTCGCCCACCGCTGCAGGCGGTATGGCTGCCGAAGTGTTTCGTATAAGATATCCGCACCGCCTGATTCTGGAATTTCCCGTGCCGTTGCCGTCTTTCAAAGCTACCGACCTGGGTGCAACGCCCTCGATGTCGGAAATCATCGCCAAACACCTGCGCGAGGCAATTATCTCGGGGCAGCTGGCCGAAGGCGAACCGGTGCGTCAGGACGAAGTGGCGCAGGCGTTCAACGTCAGCAAGATCCCGGTGCGCGAAGCCCTGAAGCGCCTGGAAGCCGAAGGCCTGGTGGATTTTCAGCGCAACCGTGGCGCGCTGGTTACCCGCATCTCGGAACCTGAACTGGCGCAGATGTTCGAGGTACGTGTGTTGCTGGAAGTGCAAGCGATTCGCCTGGCGATTCCGAACATGACCGAAGCACATTTTGCCCAGGCCGAAGCCATCTGCGCGGAGTTCATCGGCGAGGACGATGTGGGCCGCTGGGCCGACCTGAACTGGGCGCTGCACGCCTGCCTGTACGAACCGGCGCGGCGGCCTTACCTGGTCGGCCTTATCCGCTCGATCCATGACAAGGTGGAACGCTACCTGCGCATGCAAATGAGCCTGTCAGCGGGCAAGCTGCGCGCGGATCACGAGCACCGGGATATCGTTGCCGCCTGCCGGGCGCGGGATGTAGAACTGGCGGCGCGGCTGATAGAAGAACACATCAATGGCGTGTGCCAGAGCCTGTACGAGCACCTGCCCCATAACTGACCCGACAGGCTATCACCGCCCCGTGCAGGAGCAGCCTCCTGCGGCCCTTACAGAAAAACCATGACGTATTGATTTAACGGGGACGCTGTGGGAGCGGGCTTGCCCCGAGAACACCGGCAAAGCCGGTGCCATACACCCCGTGGCCCCCTTCGCGGGACCAGCCCGCTCCCACAATGACCCCGTTCTATCCTGCCAATGGCTCGATTGGAAATCTCCCTTTCTGGCTTCGTTTTTGCTTATCTAGATATCGTATACGAAATACCATATAAGGAATCGGCGGCTCCGATTTCCCCGGCGCCACCCTGCCTACTCCTTCTTCCAATAATTACGTATCGGAGTGCAAAACCATGGCCACACCCTCTTCGGCGGCATCAGCGAATGTCGCAAACACAGCAGACAAGGCCCCTGCGGGCATCAAGCGTGTGGTAGCTGCGGCCATGGCCGGCGCAGTCGCCGAGTGGTACGAATTCTTCCTCTACGGCACCGCCTCGGCGCTGGTGTTCGGCCAGCTGTTCTTTCGCCAGACGGGCAGCGCCATGGACGGCATCATTGCCGCCTTTGCCCTCTACGCAGTGGGCTTTCTCGCCCGCCCCATCGGTGGCCTGGTGTTTGGCCATTACGGCGACAAGGTCGGCCGCAAGCATTTGCTGCAGATCAGCCTGATCGTGGTCGGGATAACCACCTTCCTGATGGGCTGCCTGCCCACCTTCGAGCGCATCGGCTATGCCGCGCCCATCCTCCTGGTGGTGTTGCGGCTGATCCAGGGCTTCGCCTTCGGCGGCGAATGGGGCGGCGCGGTGCTACTGGTGTCCGAGCACAGCCCGGACAACCGCCGCGGCTTCTGGGCCAGCTGGCCGCAAGCGGGCGTGCCGGCCGGCAACCTGATCGCCACTATCATCCTGCTGTTGTTGTCGTCCAACCTTAGCGAGGCGCAGTTCCTGGACTGGGGCTGGCGGGTGGCCTTCTGGTTCTCGGCAGTGGTGGTGCTGATCGGTTACTGGATCCGCACCCGAGTCGATGATGCCCCCATCTTCAAGGAAGCCCAGGCCAAGCAGCAGAAGCTGGAAAGCCAGCAACTGGGCGTAGTGGAGGTGGTCACCAAATACTGGCGCGAAGTGCTGATCGGCATTGGCGCGCGCTTTGCGGAAAACATCCTCTACTACACCGTGGTCACGTTCTCCATCACCTACCTGAAACTGGTGGTGCACAAAGACACTTCGCAAATTCTGCTGCTGATGTTCGGCGCTCACCTGCTGCACTTCTTCATGATCCCGGCCATGGGCTACCTCTCAGACATCATCGGCCGCAAGCCGGTGTACCTGATCGGCGCCGTGCTCACCGCGTTCTGGGGCTTTGTCGGTTTCCCGATGATGGACACCGGCAACGACTGGCTGATCATGGCGGCCATCACGCTGGGCCTGGCCATCGAGTCGATGACCTATGCGCCGTACTCGGCCTTGATGGCCGAACTGTTCCCCACCCACGTGCGCTACACCGCCCTGTCGTTGTGCTACCAGGTGGCGCCAATCCTGGCTGGCTCGCTGGCCCCGCTGATCGCCGTCACCTTGCTGAAGGAATACAACAGCTCCACGCCTATTGCCTGGTACCTGGTGGGCGCGGCAGCGATCTCGATTGTTGCCGTGGCGGCAGCCAAGGAAACCCGCGGCAAGTCGCTGCGCGCCGTTGACGAAGAATCCGCGGCCCGCAACGCCGGCCGTTAAGCAACCCATAAAAATCACACAACAATAGGTAACCACCATGAGCAATATCTTCAACGGCACCATGCCCGCCCTGATGACCCCGTGCACCGCCGCGCGCAAGCCGGACTTTGACGCGCTGGTGCGCATGGGCNCGGCACCATGCCCGCCCTGATGACCCCGTGCACCGCCGCGCGCAAGCCGGACTTTGACGCGCTGGTGCGCATGGGCCACCAGCTGATCGAGGCCGGCATGAGCGCCGTGGTGTACTGCGGTTCGATGGGCGACTGGCCACTGCTGACCGAGGCCGAGCGCCAGGAAGGCGTGGCGCGCCTGGTGGCCGCCGGCATCCCGACCATTGTCGGCACTGGCGCGGTGAACACCCGTGAAGCGGTATCCCATGCCGCCCACGCCGCCAAGGTCGGCGCCGCCGGCCTGATGGTCATCCCCCGCGTGCTCAGCCGCGGTGCCTCGCTGATCGCCCAGAAGCACCACTTCTCGGCCATCCTCGCCGCCGCGCCCAAGCTGCCAGCGGTGATCTACAACAGCCCCTATTACGGCTTCGCCACCCGCGCCGATCTGTTCTTCGAGCTGCGCCGCGAATTCCCCAACCTGATCGGCTTCAAGGAGTTCGGCGGTGGTGCCGACCTGCGTTATGCCGCCGAGCACATCACCTCCAAGGATGACGACGTGACCCTGATGGTGGGCGTGGATACCCAGGTGGTGCATGGCTTCGTCAACTGCAACGCCACCGGCGCCATCACCGGCATCGGCAATGCCCTGCCCCGTGAGGTGCTGCACCTGGTGAGCCTGAGCAAGCAGGCGGCCAAAGGCGATGCCAAGGCCCGTCGCCTGGCGCGCGAACTGGAAGCGGCGCTGGCGGTGCTGTCGTCGTTCGATGAGGGCTGCGACCTGGTGCTGTATTACAAGCACCTGATGGTGCTGAACGGCGACAGCGAGTACAGCCTGCATTTCAACGAAACCGACGTGCTGACCGACGCCCAGCGCAACTATGCCGAGCAGCAATACGCGCTGTTCCGCAGCTGGTACGCCAACTGGTCGGCCGAGCAGAACATCGCCTGATTACCAAGGCCCCGCCGCGTTCTCTGTGGGAGCGGGCTTGGCCCGCGAAGCAGGCGACGCGGTGCCTGGCACCGGCTTTGCCGGTGTTCGCGG